>NZ_JBITZP010000019.1:0-86299 GCF_044546945.1 Kitasatospora sp. NPDC053057
GACCCTCGGCTGGAGAACACCTGCTGAAGCCCTCGACAGTCGGCTAAAGTCGCCGGTCAGAGCCTGTGTTGCGACGGCTGGTTGAATTCGAGCTGGAACGGCTGATCGCAGTGGAGCCCGCACTGCCGCTAGCCACCCGGGCTCGGCAGCAGTTCGTGGAGCGGGCGGTGCGCTACGTCGCCCGAGAGGTGCAGGAGTTCCTTGTTGTCGGAGCAGGCTTTCCGGCGGTTTCTCCTATCCACGAGCTGGTGCAGTTGGAGGAGCCGCTCCGTCGGGTGGTCTACGTCGATGACGACCCGATCGTGCTCGCGCATTTGCGGGCTCGGGCCGCCTGTTCGGTCGTGCCCGGGCATCTGCGCAACCCTGAGGCCCTTCTCGCTTCCCCAGAGGTGAGACGAATGCTCGCCCCCGGGCGGCCGGTGGCGGTGCTGCTGGAAGCGGAGCTGGAGCTGATCGAGGACGCGGCTGATCCGCGCGGCCTGGTCGCTGAGCTGGTGGAAGCGCTTCCGCCGGGCAGCTTCCTGCTGCTGTCCCATGCCACCGCCGACTTCGCACCGCAGGTGTGGGACCAACTGATCGACGTCTACGACTCCTTCGAGATTCCGGTCCATCCGCGGAGCCGGGTGGAGGTCGCCGGGTTCCTGGACGGGCTCGAGCTGGAGACGCCTGGTCTGGAGCTGGTTTCCCGTTGGAGGCCGGCTCCGGGTGCGCCCTGCGAGCTGAGCGAAGCGGCGATCTCCCGCTACGGCGTGATCGGCCGGAAGGCGTGAGTGGCGGGGGTGACAGTCGGCTCGTGTACCACCCAGCGGGCGCGGACGAGGAGCTGCGGCCGGTCGTGGAGGAGGTTCAGGCCGGGCGGTGGATGGCCATGCGGGATCTGCTGGCCCAGAGCGGGCTGGCGGTTGGGTTGCGCACGGGGCGGACGCAGGTCCTGGCGGCGGTGGCGGCGGGTTCGGATGTGGTCGAGACGTGGCGCAGGGAGGAGCCGCAGAACCCCGACGCCGTGGTGATGCGGGCCCGGGTGGCAGTGGAGCGTGCGCTGCGGGCCAGCCGCGAGCACGGTGCGTGGGCCGGTGTGCTGGCCGCCGAGGCGCGCGGGGTGTGCTGGTCCGCGGCGCGGGCGTCGCCTGCGGACCCGGTGCCATGGGTGTGCCTGATCGCGTTGGCCCAGTTGGATCAGCCCCTCGCGGTTCCTGAGCACCGAGCCGCCGCCCCGTACGGCAGTTTCCTCCCGCCGGGCCCGTGGGGGCTGCTGCAGGAGGCGTACCAGCGCGACTCGGTCTGCCGTGAGGCGCACGTCCGGATGCTGCAGTTCTGGCTGTCGCGGCCGCGGCCGATGGAGGCCGTCTGGCACTTCGTCAGATGGGCGGAGAGCTGGGCACCGGCTGGGTCACCACTGCTGGTGCTGCCGCTCCATGCGCACGTCGAGCACTACAGGCTGGTGCAGGCTGCCGGCCGACTGCGCACTGAGCACAAGGGCCAGTGGCGACTTGACGAGTCCGCAGTCCGGCGCGCCGATCGGGCCTGGTCGCACTGGTTCGGGGTCGAGGCGCTGGAGCCCCGTTCGGCAGTGGACCTGAATGTGCTGGCACACGCGCTGTGGGCCGGTGGCCGGCGAGCAGAGGCTGCGCGGGTGTTCGAGGTGATCGGCCCGTACGCGAGCCGGATGCCGTGGGCGCACGTCGCGACCGTTCCGGAGCGCGCGGAGCTGGAGTTCGTGCAGGCGCGCGCGCAGTGCCGCAAAGCGTGAGCACGGCTGGCCGTTCGGTCAGGACGCCGAGGGGCGTTTCGTTTCTTCTTCGATCTTGGAGGTTCTTCGATGTCTCACACGCACAGCTCTGCTGCTCCTCGTGACGAGCAGTTACTGCGCCAGTTGGGCTACCAGCCCCAACTAGTGCGCCGGATGGGTCCGTTCGGAAATTTTGCCGTGTCCTTCTCGGTGATCAGCGTGTTGTCCGGGTGCATGACGCTGTACGGGTTCGGGCTTGTGACCGGTGGCCCTGCGGTGATGATGTGGGGCTGGGTCGGCGTCGGGGCGATGGTGCTGCTGGTCGGGGCGGCGCTCGCGGAGGTCACCTCGGCTTATCCGACCAGCGGCGCGCTGTACTTCATGGCGGACCGCCTGGGCGGGCGCGGCTGGGGCTGGTACACGGGCTGGTTGAACCTGCTCGGTCTGCTTGGCGGCATCGCGGGGATCGACTACGGGGCGGCCACGTTCACTGGGGCCTTGCTGAACATGCAGTTCGGCTTCACCCCGACACCGGGCTCCCTGATGGTGATCTACACGGTGATCCTGCTGGTGCACGCGGTGCTGAACCTGGCCGGGGTGCGGCTGGTCAGCGTCCTGAACAGCATCTCGGTGTGGTGGCACGTCGGTGGGGTGCTGGTGATCGTCGGCGCGCTGGTCCTGGTGCCGAGCCACCACCAGTCGGCGGGCTTCGTGTTCGGGCACTGGTCGAACGGGACCGGCTGGTCGAGTCCGCTGTACGTCGTGATGATCGGTCTGCTGCTGACGCAGTACACCTTCTCCGGCTACGACGCTTCCGCGCACCTGTCGGAGGAGACGACCGGGGCAGCGATGTCGGCGCCGCGTGGGATCGTGCGCTCGATCTGGACCTCGTGGATCGCCGGCTTCGTGCTGCTCTTCGGTCTCACCTTCGCGATCAAGGACTACGCGGGAACGGTGGGAACCTCAACTGGTGTGCCGCCGGCGCAGATCTTCCTCGACGCCCTCGGGACGGGCGGGGCGAAGGTGCTGCTGCTCGCGGTGATCGTCGCCCAGCTGTTCTGCGGCAATGCGGAGACGGCCGCTGCCTCGCGCATGGTGTTCGCGTTCTCCCGTGACGGTGCGCTGCCCGGTAGCGGCTGGTGGCGGCGCACGTCCCCGCGGACCGGCACCCCGGTGGCGGCGGTGTGGCTGTCGGTCGTGGTGGCGTTCCTGCTGGCGCTGCCGGCGATGTGGTCGGTCACTGCGTACAACGCGGTGGTCGCGATCAACGTGCTGGGCATCACTCCGGCGTACGCGCTGCCGATCTTCCTGCGGCTGCGCGCCGGGCGCCGTTTCACGCCCGGGCCGTGGAACCTGGGTCGCTGGAGCCGCCCGATCGGGGTGGCTGCGGTGGTGTGGGTCGCCCTGGTGACCGTGCTGTTCTGCCTGCCGCAGTCGAGCCCCGTCACCTCCGACTCGTTCAACTACGCGCCGATCGTCCTGGCGTGCGCGCTGGTGCTGGCCACCGTGTGGCGGTGGATCGCCGGGCGCTCCTACGCCCCGCCCGCTGTCGGCAGCGCGCGGATGGCCGAGCTGGCCGAGGAGGTCGTGTGATGACCCGCCAGGACACGGTCCCTCGCACCACGCCGCGCGGCCGGCTCGCACTGGAGGACCTGCGCACCGCGGTCGCCGACGGCCGAGTCCAGACGGTGCTGCTCGCGGTGGTCGACGCCCAGGGCCGTGCCAAGGGCAAGGCATACGACGCACGGTTCTTCCTGGACCGGCTCGTCGACGGTGATGCGGCTGGTGAGATGTGCGCGTACGTCTTCGCCACCGACATCGAGATGACGCCGCTGCCGGGCTTCGAGCTGACCGGCTGGCAGGCCGGCTACGGGGACGTGCGCCTGGCCCCGGACCTGGGCTCGGTGCGGCTGCTGCCGTGGCTGCCACGCACCGCGATGGTCTTCGCCGACGCGATCGGTGCGGACGAGCGGCCAGTTCCCGTCGCTCCGGCCGCGATACTGCGACGCCAGATCGAGGCGCTGGCCGGCCTGGGTCTGACGGTGAAGGTCGGCCTGGAGACGGAGTTCGTGCTCTACCAGGGCACCCTCGCCCAGGCCGCCGCCACCGGCTTCCGCGGCCTGCACCCGGTGACGGCCGACAATCGCGACTACGCGCTCGACCACCCGCGTGATCTGGCGCGTTACACCGCAAAGCTCACCGCTGCCCTGGCCGGGGCCGGCCACCCGGTGGAGGCGGTCAAGACCGAAGGTGCCCCGGGCCAGGTCGAGGTGACGTTCCCGTACGGGGAGCCGGTGGCCGCGTGCGAGCAGCACTTGCTGCTCAAGCACGCCGCCCGGGCGGTCGGTGAACGCATGCGCCTGCTGCCGACGTTCATGGCCGCGCCCGCCGACCGCGTCGCCTCCGGCCTGCACCTGCACGTCTCCCTCTGGCAGGGCGATCAGGCGGTGCTCGCCGACCTCGCGCGGCCCGGCGAGCTGTCCGAGCTGGGCCGGCAGGTGGTGGCGGGGGTGCTGGAGGGCCTGCCGGACCTGGCGCCGTTGTACGCGCCGTACGTCAACTCCTACAAGCGCTACCGTCCTCACTCCTTCGCGCCGACCTGGTTCAGGTGGGGGTGGGACAACCGCTCCTGCGCGGTGCGGGTGGTCGGCCATGGCAGCGGGCTGCACCTGGAGATCCGGCTGCCCGGGGCCGACGCCAACCCCTACCTCGCGCTGGCCGCCGTGCTGGCCGCCGCGCGGCGCGGAATCGAGGGCAGCCTCAAGCCTCCTGCGGCGACCACTGGAGACGGCTATCGCGACCGCGCCGATGCTGCGGTGCCGACCACCCTGCGCGAGGCTCTGCGCCTGCTCGAGGCGAGCACCCTGGCCGGCGACCTGCTCGGGCCGGAGGTGGTCGCCCACTACGCGAACCTGGCTCAGGCCGAACTGCGGGTCCACGATGCACGGGTGACCGATGTCGAGCTGGCCCGCGGCTTCGCCCAGACCTGACCCGCCGGGTCGTGCCCCGGGCGTGATCTGCGCCGATGCCCGGGGCGCCGCCCTCCACCCGGACCACCCTCACCCACCCCTCACTCCCTTCGCCGAACGGAACGGAGGCAGCGAGGCAACCCGACCTGCTCCCGCCGAATCGGCGGCCTCCGCACTTGCCGACGCGCCGGAGCATCCGCGCCGCCTTCGGCGTGACCGCCATTGTGTTGAACTCTGCCGCGACCGGCCGACGGGGGTCGGAAGCACACCCCGTGGCCCTGGGCGCGGCCGGATTGTCAGTGGCTCGTGGCACACTGCCCCGTTTGATCAACCGCCTTATCGGTATGACGAGTTGGCGGTGTTCACCGGATCGTGTGGAATACACCGCGACATGCCGACGTGGCCTCGGTGGGCTGCCTATGGTGGGGCATCTGCCGACGCACTCACGTACGACGAACGATCACCAGTCTGATCGCGGCTTGTCATGCCCTGACATGGGCGGGCCGCCGTCGCAGCTCTGCGTGTCGCTGTTTCGAAAGGAGGAAGTCCGATGGCCCACACGCTGGTTGTAGGAGTGCATCTGGTCCGGCCGGGTGCTGCTCGGGCGGCGCGCCAACACCTCCTTCGCGGACGGCAGCTGGCATGTTCCCGCAGGTCACCTCGAAGCGGGGGAGTCCGTGCTGGCTGGCATGGCCCGCGAGGCCAAGGAGGAACTCGATATCACCATCCGCGAGGAGGACCTCGGCATGGTGCACACCCTTCATCACCTCGACGCCGACGACGGTGCCGGGCGCCTCCAGCTGTTCTTCGCCCCGCGCTCATACACGGGGAAGATCACCAACCGCGAGCCGAACAAGTGCGCCGCTCTTCGGTGGTGGCCGCTGGATGAGCTTCCGGAACCGGTCGTCGGCTACGCCGCCGACGCGCTCGCGCAGATTACCGCCGGGTACCCGCTGTCCGTCGTCGGCTGGCCGGCATGAGCACCGCGAGCCCTCCGGGGCTTCCGGCTGCCCGGATGCCCGTGGGAAGCGAGGAGACCAGGCTCATTGTCCTGCGAGGGAACTCGGCGTCCGGAAAATCGTCGGTGGCGGCCGAAGTCCGGGAGCGCTTCGGCCGGGGTCTGGCCCTGGTCGGGCAGGACAATCTGCGCCGGATCGTGCTGCGCGAGCGCGATCGGCCCGGCGGCGCGAACATCGGCCTGATCGACACGGTGGCCCGCTACGCGCTGGAAGCCGGCTACCACGTCGTCATCGAGGGCATCCTGTACGCCGACCACTACGGCGACATGCTCGCGAACCTGGTCAACGACCATCGCGGCGTCTCCCGCTGCTACTACCTCGACATCCCGATCGACGAGACGCTCGCCCGGCACGCCTCGAAGGCCGATCCCGCATACCAGGCAGCCGTCACCGAGCGCGAGCTGCGCGACTGGTACCGCGAGCACGATGTCCTGCCCGGCGGCATCGAGACCGTCATCGGCAGCGCCAGCACCCTTCACGACACGGTCGACCGCATCATGCGAGAGACCGCCCTCTCGGAGTTGCCCCCGCGCGACGGCTGAGGCCGCCCGTCGCATCCGCACCCAAGGACCGCCACCCCACCCACGACAAGGAGCACCTGATGCACGAGACGAGCAGGCTGTCGGTCGGAGTCATCGCCCACGATCTGAAAACCGACCAGATCGCCACCGTCCACTACGGCCAGCGCAGTTGGACCCCGGGCCCCGCGTGGACGATCCCCGGTGGGAAAGTCGACCCCGGCGAGGCGATCCCCGACGCCGCCGCCCGGGAGCTGCGTGAGGAGAGCGGACTCATCGTCCGGCCGTCCGACCTGCGCCTGGTCCACACGATCCAGGCCAAGGATGGCTGGGACGGGCTCGGCGGGTTCGTGCTCTTCGTCTTCGCCACCAGTGAGTTCACGGGCGAGCTGACCAACGTCGAGCCGCACAAGCACCTGGACGTGCGTTGGCACCCCGCAGCCGCCGTCCTGCCCAGCCCGATGTTCCCGACCTCCAAGGCCGCGGTAGAGGCGTATCTGGCCGGCGAGCCCGCGTTCTCCACCCATGGATTCGACCCGGCCTCCGGCCAGCGGGAGCTGGTCAGGACATGACCGGCACGGCGGCACCGGTGCCTTCCCCTTGCCGTCGCGCCCGAGCGCCGTGCGGCAAGGGGCGGGGCGACTTCACCGGTCGCCACTACCGGCTTCCCCCGGCCCACCAACACCGGCGCCACCGTCCTGCTCCACACCCCCGGCTATCTCGGATAGCGCCCCTCACGCCCCCCGGACTGGACGGTGACCGTGACCGACACCACCACCCCTGACACCCCGACTAACACCACGCCGAGCGAGGAGCTGAAGTTCCAGCACCCCGGCGGCGACGTCCCTGAGATCGCCGAGTCCATGACCGCCCGGAACATGGCCCGCCGGCTGCCCAGCCTGATGCGCCGCACCCTTGGCCTCGCCTGGCGGGTCGACCGCGGCGCCATCACCGCCCTGCTGATCTGCCAGGCCATCTCCGGACTGCTGGGCGCCTTCGGACTGCTGGCCACCACCGGAACGATCAAGGCCCTGATCGCCTCCGGCCACATCATCGACCGCCTCCACCAGGCGATCCCTTCCATCGCGGTCATCGCCGGGGCGGCCGGCCTCCGGTCCCTGCTCGGGATCACCGTCACCGCCCTCTCCTCCCGGATCTCCCCGAAGATCGCGCGCGAGGCCGAGCTGATGATGCTCGACGCGGCCACTGCCGCCGAGCTGACCGCCTACGACCGCCCCGGCTACAACGATCGGTTCAGCGCGGCCGACCGCGGGGTGGAAGTCTCCCGCGATCTCATCGGTGAGACCCAGAACTTGATCGCCTCCGGCGCCTCCCTCATCGCTGCCGCCGGGGTCCTGGCCGTCCTTCACCCCGTGCTGCTGCCGCTCCTCGTACTCGCAGCCCTCCCGCAGGGCATCGCCTCGGTGCGTTCCGCTCGGATCGGCTACGTCACGATGGTGAAGACCCACCAGGATCGGCGCGTGCTGAGCCTGCTGCGCTGGTACCTGGTCGACAAGGAACCCGCCGACCAGATCCGCTCAAGCACCATGGCGCCGTTCCTGCTGGAGAAGTACCGAGCGGTCGGCGACCGCGTCACCGCCGCCACCAATAACGCCGCCTGGCGAAGCGCCAAGGTGTACGTGCTCGGAGCCATCGCGACCGGCGTGGCGACCGCACTGGTGTGGGGCGCCGTGGTCCTGCTGCTCGCTACCGGCCACATGTCGCTGGCGTCGGCGGGCACCGCGTTCTTCGCGCTCGGAGCCGCCAGTTCGGGGCTGCGCGGCATCGTGGGTTACGGCGCCGACCTCTACCGCACCGGGCTCTACCTGGATGACTGGTCGACGTTCCTGGACGAGGCCGGCGGCCACCGGATCGACCGTGGCGACCGGGTCCCCGGCAGCCCACTGTCCGTCCGGGCCGAGAACCTCACCTACACCTACCCGTCCTCTGACACCCCGTCCCTTCAGAAGGTCACCCTGGAAGTCCGGCGCGGTGAGGTGCTCGCCCTGGTCGGCGAGAACGGCAGCGGTAAGACCACGCTGTCCAAGATCCTCTCCGGGCTCTACCTCCCCACCGAGGGAGCGGTGACGTGGGACGGCGTCGACACCTGCGACCTGGACCCGGCGGCCCTGTGGAAGGAAACAGCGGTCGTGCCTCAGAGTTACGCGCGCTTCCCCCTGACCGCCCGCGAGAACATCACCCTCGGCCAACCGCACGGTGGTGACGAGGCGGTCCACGCCGCCGCCCTCGCCTCCGGGGCCGTCCATGTCCTGGACGATCTGCGCGCCGGCCTGGACACCCTCCTCGCACGGGAGATGTGGGGCGGACAGGAACTCTCCGGCGGCCAGTGGCAGAGGATCGCCATCGCTCGGGCCTTCTACCGGCGTTCGGGCCTGCTTGTCCTGGACGAGCCGACGTCCGCGCTCGATCCCCGTGCCGAGCACCGGATCTTCTCCGGCCTGCGTGCTCTCGCCCGTGACCGCGCCGTGGTACTGGTCAGCCACCGCCTCGCCAACGTCGCCATGGCGGACCGCATCGTGGTCCTCGACCACGGCCGCATCATCCAGCAGGGCACCTTCACCGAACTCGTCGCCGACACGAACGGCCTCTTCCACGAGCTGTGGCAGCTGCAGAACGACCGCGGGATTCCCAACCAGCGCGAGCGCACCGACCCGAAGGAGAGCACCGCCCCATGATCTCGTACCAGCTGCTGGCCGAGCAGTCCGCCGCCCGGGTGCCGCTGGTCGAGGCGTCCAAGCGGCTGTACCCGCCGTACATCGAACTGATCGGAGCCTGAGCATGTCCGACTTCTACTGCGAGCAGGTGCTGAAGGGCCTCACGCCGGTGGACACCGTCCAGGAGACGGACCTGGTCTTGGCCTACCACCACACCCGGCCCAGCTACCCGGTGCACATCGTGGTCGTGCCGAAGCAGCACGTCCCCTCGCTCGAAGAGCTGGGCGACGGCGGCGAGGAGCTGCTGACGGAGGTAATGCGGGTCGTCCGGTCGGTGGCCGCCCAGGTCCGGGCGGAGCACGGCGCCGCGTGCGTCGTGACGAACCTCGGCGACTACCAGGAGTCCAAGCACCTCCACGTGCATGTCCTCTATCGGGGCGACAAACCCGAGGGCCTGGCCTGAACCGGCTGCGCCAACGAACAGGAGACGGCTCACGATGCCGCAGTGGATTCCCCCCGCCGAACACCTGAAGACACTGCCGCAGGCGCTCCACGGCTGCGCCGTGTTCCTTACGGACCAGCGCAGCCGGATCCTGCTGCTCCACGAAGCCCCGAACGAGCAGCGGGACGCCTTGGGTGCCGACCCACGCTGGCTGTTCCCCGGGGGCCGCCTCGACCACGACGAGAACCCGCTGAGGGCTGCGGCACGCGAGACTCTGGAGGAGACCGGCCTCGACCTCACCGGCATCCTGCGCCCCCTGGGGACGGACTTCCGCGACCCGACCGAGCACCGGCCGGCCATGACGGACTACCACTTCGACGGAGGCTGGCTCACTGCCGCCCAGGCCGAAGCGATCCTGCTGTCCGACGAACACGACAGCTACGCCTTCCGCCGCCTCACCGAATGGCGGCCGATCCTGCCGCCGACGCGCTACGCCCTACTGTCCTCGCTCACCCAGGCCCGCGCGGAGAGCCGCCAGCTCGTCCTGCACAACGGGCACCCGATGTAGCACCCGTGACACCGAACCCCGCTGTGCCCCGGGCGGACGCCCCACCCACTTCGTCATCGCCGACGAACCCACCAGCGCCCTCGAGCCGAAGGCCGAGATCGTCGCCTTCGCACGGGTCCGCGAACTTGCCGAGCAATGCCTGACACCCCGACCCGCTTCCTGCCCGCCCAACCGCGCGCTCCGAGCCCAGGTCAAGACCTCTCGATCAAGATCATCCTGGGGGACTTTTCGGGGACTTTCCGCTCTGTCAGGGGGACGTTCCGGGGACTTTTTGCCGCGTAACACGGCAAGCCCCCGAAAGATCGGAAAGGGCCTCCGACGCAGGTCAGAGGCCCTTCCGGGGGCAAAGCCCCTGGTACGGCGGACGAGACCGGCCTGTACGCCGGGTTCTGTCACCCGGGTTGCTTGCGCGGCCCGGGGAGACGGCCATCCATCTAGGGCTGCCGTTGCCGACAGCCTCGTGCGGTCTACCCGCGAGCTCGGGCGAGCAGCCCTCGAACACTCGCGCACGGCGCCCGGAGGCGCCGATCTTGACCTTGCTCCAGGTGGGGTTTACCTAGCCGGCCGGGTCACCCCGGTCGCTGGTGGTCTCTTACACCACCGTTTCACCCTTACCCACGCGCCGAAGCGGTGGGCGGTCTGTTTTCTGTGGCACTGTCCCGCGGGTCACCCCGGGTGGGCGTTACCCACCACCCTGCTCTGTGGAGCCCGGACGTTCCTCGGCGGGTCTGGGACCCGTCGCGGCCGCCCGGCCGGCTCTTCCGCCGTAGTGGTCATGGTAGCCGCTCGGGCGGCACCTCCCGAACACCGGACCGGGCCACCGGGGGCTCGGCGCCGAGGCGGGCGGCGACCCGGGCGGCGGTGCCGGTGGCCCAGGCGCCGGTGGTGAGCAGGCCGAGGGCGAGGACCGCGCCGCCCAGGCCGACCAGGATCCACCAGCCGGCGTGGCTGGCCGGGGCGAAACCGGTAGCCATCGGGCCGACCACGGCCGAGGTGACGACCGTACCGATCACCGCGACACCAAGGGACTGGCCGACCTGGCGGCTGGTCGAGGCGACGGCGGCGGCCACGCCCGCCTGAGAGCGCGGCATGCCGGAGACGGCCGCGTTGGTGATCGGCGCGTTGACCAGGCCGAAGCCGAAGCCGAACAGCGCGTACGCGACCAGCAGCAGCGCGGCCGGGGAGTCCGCGGTCAGCCTCGTGAGCAGCAGGCCGCTCGCGGCCAGGCCGAGCCCGGCCACCACCAGCGGCAGGCGCGGCCCCCGGCTGCCGACGATCCGTCCGGACAGCGGCGCGCAGACCAGCATCAGCCCGGCCATCGGCAGCGTCCACAGGCCCGCCTCGACCGGGCCGTAGTGCCGGACGTCCTGCAGGTAGAGGGTGTTGAGGAAGAGGAAGCCGCCGAGCCCGGCGAAGGCGCAGACCGCGGTGACGGTGGCTCCGGTGAACGGCGCGCTGGCGAAGAACCGCGGGTCCACCAGTGGCTCGGCGACCCGCCGCTCCCAGAGCGGGAAGGCGATCAGCGCGGCCACCGCGGCCGCGGCGAGGGCGAGGATCAGCGGGGAGGTCCAGCCGTTGCCCGGGCCCTCGATGATCGCGGCGGTGCCGCAGCCGAGCAGCACGATCATCAGCAGCTGCCCCACCGGGTCGAGCCGGCGCGGCCGCGGCGCGCGCGATTCGGGGACGTAACGGACGGTCAGCAGTATGGCGAGCAGCGCCACCGGGACGTTGATCAGGAAGATCGAGGGCCAGCCGGCGCCATCCACCAGAAAGCCGCCGAGCAGCGGGCCGAGCGCCATCGAGATGCCGACCACGCCGCCCCAGACGCCGATCGCCTGGGCCCGCTCCTTCGGGTCGGTGAAGGTGTTGGTGATGATCGACATCGCCACCGGGTTGAGCATCGAGCCGCCCACCGCCTGCAGCGCCCGGAAGGCCACCAGCCACTCCAGGCTCGGCGCCAGGCTGCACAGCAGCGAGCCGAGCGCGAAGCAGGTCAGCCCGATCTGGAACACCCGGCGGCGGCCGAAGCGGTCGGCCACCGAGCCGAACAGCATCAGCAGTGAGGCCAGCACCAGAGTGTAGGCGTCGATGATCCACTGCAGGCCGGAGGCCGGGGCGTCCAGGTCCTTCTGGATCACCGGCAGCGCGATGTTCACCACGGTGTTGTCCAGGCCGACGATGAACAGGCTCAGGCAGCAGATCGCGAGGACGAGCAGACGGCGGCGCCGCCCGGCGACGGGGACGCGGGCGGCGGCGGGGGCGGGGGGCTGGGGATCGGGCACGGACCGATCCTCCCACCCCCGGGGCGGGGGCAGGGCGCAACGACGGACCGTCCGGGTGGCCGGTCGGCGGCTTCGGGCGACGGCATTCCTCCCGGACGGCCCACCGGGCGGCCCCTCGGGCGGCCCACCGAACGGCCCCTCAGACGGCGGCGAAGCGGACCGTCCGGGTGGCCTGGTCGGCCCTGGTGAGCCGGACGTCGATCACCCGGCCGAGCGGCAGCCGGGCGGCGGCCCCGTCGGGCGAGCCGTTCGCCGCGGCCTCGCAGCGGCCCCGGACGGCCGGCTCGCGCAGCTGGACGGTGCCCGAGCCGGGGCGCCTCTCGTCCACCTCGATGACCACCGCGGAGAAGTCCTCGCCCTCCCGGCCGACCAGCAGCTCCGCCTCCACCAGGTCCACGCAGGCCCGTTCGACCTCGCCCGCCCGCCGGTCCCCGCTCGCCATCAGCGCCGGCACGGCCGGCAGCGCCTCGCGCGCCCAGTCGGGCACGTCCTCCCCCGCCGCCACCGCCGCGCACACCTCCTGGGCGAAGCGGTCGCCGAGCCGGCGCAGCGGCGCGGTGCAGTGTGCGTACGGGGCGGCCAGCGCGGCGTGCCCCGGCTCGGCGGGGGCGGGCAGGCCGCGGGACTCGTCGAAGGCGTGGTAGCCGGCGCCGCGCAGCAGGCCGGTGCAGGCGTTGAGGAAGGCGGCGTTCAGCGGCACGTCCGGGTCCAGCGAGCGGATCAGGTCCGGGTACGGGACGGCCTGCGGCCAGTCGACGTCCAACGCGGCGGCGATCCGGCGCAGCCGCTCGTACGCGGCGGCTGGTGCGGCGGGCAGGGTGCGCAGCAGGCCGACGCCCGCGTCCAGCATCAGCTCGGCCGCGGCCATGCCGGTGAGCAGCGAGATCTGGGCGTTCCAGCCGTCGGCGGGGCCGGGCGCGCGGTAGCCGAGGACGTAGCCGTGCAGGGTCTCCTCGACCTCCTGCTCGGGCACCGGCAGGCTGATCCCGCCCCGGGCGCGCTCCTGCTCCTCGCGCAGCCGGCCGACGGTGGCGAGCAGGGCGAGCTGCTCGTCGGCGCCGCCGAGGTCCACGGCGCGCTGGACGGCGGCGTAGTCCAGGCGGCGGTGGGAGCGCACCAGGGCGCGGCGGAGGTCCGCCAGCACGACGGCGCCGTCGGCGTCCAGGTCCAGCTGCCAGAGCAGGGCGGGGCGGGTCTCGCCGGGCAGCAGGCTGGCGGCGTCCTCGGAGATCCGGGTGGGGTGCAGCGGGACGCGGTGGTCGGGGAAGTAGAGGGTCTCGACCCGGCGGCGGGCCTCGGTGTCGATGGCGCCGCCGGGGTGGACGAAGGCGGCGACGTCGGCGATCGCGTAGTGCACCCGGTAGCCGCCGCCGGGGCGGTGGCTGAGGTGCATGGCCTGGTCGAGGTCGCGGGAGCCGGGCGGGTCGACGGTGAACAGCGGCAGGTCGGTGGCGTCGTACTCCGGCAGCCTGGGGCGTTCGGCCGCCTCCTCCGCCTCGGCGAGCACCGCCTCGGGCCACTCGGTGTGGATCTCCAGGTGGGTGCGGAGTTCGGTCAGCTCGGTGTTGATCCGGGCGGAGTCGGCGGCCTTGACGCGTAGTTTTCGGCGAGGCATGCAGGCCAGCGTAGGGCGGAATCGGGTGATTCCGGACGGAGGACCCCGGCGGACGCGCCGGGGCTCCCCGTCCTCGGTCTCAGCGCCCCAGGAGGGACTTGAGGTCCTTGGCGGCGAGGGCGATCGCGTCGTCGTAGCCGCCGGTGGCGAGCCGCAGCACGAAGGCCACGGCGTCGTCCGGGTGCGGGTCGGTGTAGGGCTCGGCGTTGTAGTCCAGGAACAGCAGCATCGCCTCGAAGGCGGTGCGCTTGTTCCGGTCGACGAGCGGGTGGTTGCGGGACAGGCTCTGGCCGAGGGCGGCCGCCTTGGTCCACAGGTCGGGGTAGGCGTCGGAGCCGAACAGGCTCGCCTGCGGACGGGCGATCGCGGAGAGCAGGCCGCCGAGGTTGCGAATTGCCGGGGGCCGCCGGCCTCCGCCGCATCCCGAGGGCGGCTCCGGCGGCCGGGGCGGCCGCAGTAGGGTGGCGTGGTCCGTCCGCCACAAAGTGTTGAGGAGTCCGCTGTGCTGGTGCTGTTGCCGCCCTCGGAGGGCAAGGCCGCGTCCGAGGACGGCGAGCCGGTCGTGCTCGACGGGCTGTCGCTGCCGGGGCTGACGGCGGCGCGCGGTGCGGTGCTGGACTCGCTGGTCGGGCTGTGCCGGGGCGACGAGGACACCGCCGCCGAGGTGCTCGGCCTCACCCCCGGCCTGCGCGGCGAGATCGCCAAGAACGCCGGGCTGCCCACCGCCGGGGCCCGCCCGGCCGCCGAGGTGTACACCGGGGTGCTGTTCGACAACCTGGGCCTGGCCACCCTGGACGCCGCCGCGTACGACCGCGCCGAGCGCTCGCTGCTGGTGTTCTCCGGCCTGTGGGGCGCGGTGCGGATCTCCGACCGGATCCCGTCCTACCGCTGCTCGATGGGTGTGAAACTCCCCGTGCTGGGGGCGCTCGGCGCGTACTGGCGGAGCGCGACGGCCGCCGTGCTCCCCGAGGTGGCGGACGGGCTGGTGCTGGACCTGCGCAGTTCCGCGTACGCGGCGGCCTGGAAGCCGGCCGGCGAGGTGGCCTCCCGTACGGCGACCGTCCGGGTGCTGCAGGAGCGGGACGGCAGGCGCACGGTGGTCAGCCACTTCAACAAGGCGACCAAGGGGCGGATCGTCCGGGACCTGCTGGTCGCCGGGGCGGAGCCGAAGACGCCGGCCGAGCTGATGGACGCGCTGCTGGCGCTGGGCCACCACGTCGAGCTGGCCGCGGAGGGCACGGCGCGCAAGCCGTGGCAGCTGGACGTGGTGGTCACCGAGGTGCACTGACCGCCGTGCGCCGACCCCCTCGGAAGGGGTTCAGCGCAGGTGCGAGCCGTCGTTGAGCAGCCGCAGCGAGGCGTTGCCGTCCGCGTAGTACTGGACGGCGCAGATCGAGGCGGCGGACAGCTCCATCCGGTACATCGAGTCCGGCGGGGCGCCGAGGGCGAGCCGGACCAGCGTCTTGATCGGGCTGACGTGCGAGACCACCAGCACCGTCTTCCCCGGGTACCGGGCGAGGATCTTGTCCCGGGCGACGCCGGCCCGGTGGGTGAGGGTGGTGAAGCTCTCGCTGCTGCCGGTCGGCTTGGCCTTGGCGGAGCCGAGCCAGGCCGACAGGTCGTCCGGGTAGCGCTCCTGCACCTCGGCGAAGGTCAGGCCCTCCCAGGCGCCGAAGTCGACCTCGCGCAGCCCCTCCTCGTACCGGACCTCCAGGCCGAGCCGGGCGGCGACGATCTCGGCGGTCTGCCGGGTGCGGCGCATCGGGGAGGCGACGACCGCCTGGATGCTGCCGCGCGCGGCCAGCGCCTCGGCGGCCCGCTCGGCCTGCCAGCGGCCCTTGTCGGACAGCTCCGGGTCGGTGCCGCCGCTGCCGGAGAAGCGCTTCTCCGGGGTGAGCGGGGTCTCGCCGTGGCGCAGCAGGACGAAGGTGGTCGGGGTGCCGAGGTCGGCGGGGGCGGCCCAGCCGGCCTTGGGGGCGCTCTTCTCCGGCGGCGGCTCGGCCGCGAGGGCCCCGGTGGCCCCGGTGGCCCCGGCGGGCTTGCGGGGCTCCCACTGGCGCCCGTCGCGGCCGGCGTCCATCGCCTCGTTGGCCAGCCGGTCGGCGTCCTTGTTCCGCTCGCGCGGGATCCAGGTGTACGTGACCCGGCCGCGCGGGAAGACCGTGCGCGCCTCGGCGGCGAGCGGCTGCATGTCGGGGTGCTTGATCTTCCAGCGCCCGGACATCTGCTCGACGACCAGCTTGGAGTCCATCCGGACGTCCACCGAGGCGTCCGGGTCGAGCTCGCGGGCCGCCCTGAGTCCGGCGATCAGGCCCCGGTACTCGGCCACGTTGTTGGTGGCGTGGCCGATGAACTCGGCGGCCTCCGCGACGAGCTGCCCGGTGTCGCCGTCGCGGACCACCGCGCCGTAGCCGGCCGGCCCCGGGTTGCCCCGGGACCCGCCGTCCGCCTCGACGATGAAGCGCGCCGCCACCGGGTCAGACGCCCGAGTCGGCCGTGCGGACCAGGATCCGCGAGCAGTTCTCGCAGCGGACGACCTGGTCGGCCGGCTCGGCCTTGATGGCGTTCAGCTCGGTGATCGAGAACTCGGTGCGGCAGCCCTCGCAGCGGCGCTGGTAGAGGCGGGCCGCGCCGACGCCGCCCTGGGTCTCGCGCAGCTTGGCGTACAGCTTCAGCAGGTCGGCCGGGATGACGGCGGCGACGGCCTCGCGGTCGCGCTTGACCTTGTCGGCCTCGCCGTCGATCTCGGCGTAGGCGGCGTCGCGGCGGGCCTCGGCCTCCTTGAGGACCACGGTGGAGTGCTCCAGGCGGGCGCTCAGCTCCTCGACCCGGGTCTTGGCGCTCTCCTGGCGCTCCATGATCTCCAGCACGACGTCCTCCAGGTCGCCCTGGCGCTTGGCGAGCGAGCCGATCTCGTGCTGGAGGTTCTCCAGGTCCTTCGGCGAGGTGATCGCGCCGGAGTCCAGGCGCTGCTGGTTGCGGGCGGCACGGGCACGGACCTGCTCGACGTCCTGCTCGGCCTTGGTCAGCTCGCGGGCGGTGTCGCCCTTCTGGGCCTCGGCGGCGACGACGAGGTCCTTGAGCGCGGTGTGGTCGGCGGTGGCCTTCTCGATCTCGGCGTGCTCGGGCAGGCCCCGGCGCCGGTGGGCCAGCTGGTCGAGCTTCGAGTCGATGGCCTGGAGGTCGAGCAGGCGGATCTGGTCGGCGGGCGCGGCGTTCAAGGGGAAAGCTCCTGTGAATCGGGTCAGGCGGTGAAGGACATGGGGGCGTGCGCGGTCCACGGGTCGGTGACCCGGTGGGAGACCTTGGTCTCCACGGCCCAGCCGCGCTTGTCGGCGACGGCCAGCAGGGCGCGCTCGGCCAGGCCGAGCCAGGGCCACTCGGTGGCCCAGTGGGCGGCGTCGACCAGCGCGACCGGCGCGGCCTCGGTGGCCTCGGAGGCCGGGTGGTGGCGCAGGTCGGCGGTCACGTAGGCGTCCACGCCGGCCGCCCGTACGTCGGCGAAGAAGCTGTCGCCCGAGCCGCCGCACACCGCCACCCGGCTCACCTGCCGGTTCGGGTCGCCGGAGACGCGCACGCCCGCGGCGGTGGCGGGCAGGCCCCTGGCGACCTGCGCGGCGAAGGCGGACAGTGTCAGCGGGGGCTCCAGCAGGCCGATCCGGCCGGTGCCGCGACGGCCCAGCGGGTCCGTCGGGTCCGGCACCAGCGGGCCGGTGACCCGCAGACCGACCGCCTCGGCGAGCGCGTCCGAGACGCCGGGGTCGGCGTGGTCGGCGTTGGTGTGGGCGACGTGCAGCGCGATGCCGTTGGTGATCAGCGTGTGCACCACCCGGCCCTTGAAGCTGGTGGCGGCGACGCTGGTGGTGCCGCGCAGATAGAGGGGGTGGTGGGTGACCACCAGGTCCGCGCCCCACTCCACGGCCTCGTCGACGACCGCCTGGACGGGGTCGACGGCGAACAGCACGCGGCTGACCTCGGCCTGAGGGTCCCCGCAGACCAGGCCGACGGCGTCCCAGGACTCCGCCCACTGCGGGGGGTAGACCTCTTCGAGGGCGGTGATGACGTCGGACAGTTTCGGCACCTGTCGAGACTACCGTGCGCGCGGGGGCGGTCGGGCCTCGGCCGATCGGGGGACGGGCGCGGCGTTCGTTCGGAGGCCGGTGCGGTGATCGTTCGGACGCCGGTGCCGTGGGCGTACGGATGCGCGTCAACCCGGAGCGGACCGGCGTCAACCTGGGACGGGGCGTCCGTACGGGCCCGCGCGGACCGTGTGCACCCGCACGCCCGGCGCCCGTGGCGCACAGTGCGGCACTCGTACGAATTCGAAACCGCCCCCTGCTCACCCTTACGAGTGAAGTGACCGGCTCTGCGTTGAGGCTTCGGTTTTGTCGAAACTAACTTCATTCCTGCGAACGGGAGTTGCCCCGGCAACGGACGAAAGGGACGTGGTGGCACATGAGGGCGAGCGGAGCGTGAACGTGGCCACCCGCACCACCACCCGGGCACTGCGCCGGCTGGGCTTCGCGTTCGCCGCCGACGGCAGCCATGCGGCCTGCCTGGCCGCGGCCGCCGACAGCGGCTGGTACGTGGAGGGCTGGCGGCTCCCGCCGGACGGTTCACCGGCCGCGCCGGCCGCGCTGCCGCTGTCCGGCAACCGGTCGCAGGACCTGCGCTCACAGCTGGTCGCGTTGCCCGACGGCTCGGTGCTGGTCTGCCGGCACGACGGCGAGCGGCACGACCTGGTCCGGCTCTCGCCCGGGGAGAACGGCACCGTGGAGCAGCAGGTGGCCTCGCTCCGGCTGTCCGGGCTGCGGCTGCTGCCGCTCCCGGTGCCGCCCGGCGCCGGACCGCGCACTCCGGTGGCGGTCGCCCTCGGCACGGACACCCGCCCGGCGACCACGGCGTGGCTGGTCCGGGCGGACGGCAGCGAACCCGTGCAGGTCGCCGAGATTCCCGGCCTGCACGGCGGCGGCACCTGGCTGGACCGCACGGGCGCGCTGCTCGCGCTGGACCGGGTGGCCGGCGGGCTGGTCCGCAGCGTGGTGCTGGACCTGCGCAGCGGCACCGCCACCCCGCTGCTGGAGATCGGCGAGCACAGCAACGACCGGCTGGTGCTGTTCGACCCGGACAGCGGCTTCGCGATGGTGCGCAGCGACGCGCCCGGCACCGACCGGCTGGGCTGGGGCGTGCTGGGCGGCGGGGAGCCGCTGCGGTTCCCGGAGTGCCTGCACGTCACGGGCATGGTCCTGCGACCGGTCGCGCTGCGGCAGGCGGCGGACGGCCCCCGGGTCGCGGTGCAGATCGACCACGGCGCCGGGTCGGCGCTCGCCCTGTGGCGGCCCGCCGTCGGACGGCTGGACCCGCTGCCGGTGCCGCCCGGGCGGCTGGGCACGGTCGGGCACTGGGGCGAGGCCGGGCTGCGGATCCCGTACTCCTCCCCCGACCACCCGGCGGCGCTGGCCACCCTGGACGTGGACGCCCTGCTGGCGCACGGACCGGCTGCGACCGGATCCGTCCCGATGCCGTTGCCGCTCCAACTCGCACCGCTGGGCTCGGGGTTGCCCGGCCCGTGGCGGGACACCGTGCCGCCCTGGCAGCCCGGCGGGCCGCGCGGCGCCCGCACCCCGCCCGCCGGTTGGCGCCTGGACGGCAGCACGCCGCCCGGCGACGGCGGCCGCTGGCAGCCCGCGCAGAGCCTCGAACTCGCGGGCCCGGCCGGCCCGTTGGAGGCCGTGGTGTACGGCGGTGACGCCTGGCTGAGCAGCCCGCACCTGGTACTGGCCCTGCACGGCGGGCCGGCGGACGCCTGGCGGCTGGAGTTCGACCCGGCGCTGCAGCGGATGGCCGCCGAGGGCCTGGCGGTGGTCGCGCCCAACCAGCGCGGCTCCACCGGCTACGGGGTGCCGCACGCGCTGGCCGTCCGGGGTGCCTGGGGCGGGCCCGACCTGGACGACGTGCTGCACCTGCTGGAGGGCATCGCCGGCCAGCGCGCGGCGCTCGGCCTGGAACCGCCCGCACTGTTCGGGGTCAGCTACGGCGGGTTCCTGGCGCTGCTGGCGGCCGCGCACGCCCCGGCCGAGCAGGTCGCCCGGTGCGCGGTGGTCGCACCGTTCCTGTCCGGCGCCCGGCTGCTCGCCGAAGCGGCGCCCCCCGTACGGGCGTTGACCGCCCGGCTCGGCGGCGGCGAGCCGATCCTGGACGCCCGCGGCCCGCGCGACGTGCTCCAGCTGGCGCACCGGCTGAGCGCGCCACTGCTGGTGGTGCACGGCAACCGGGACGAGGTGGTGCCGGTGAGCCAATCCCGGTCGTTGCGGCACGAGTTGCTGCGGATCGGGCGGGTCGAGGGCGCGGACTTCCGCTACGTGGAGGCGGCCGGCGCCGGGCACGAGGTGCTCGCCGAGGAGGGCGCCGCCGTGCTGCACGAGCTGCTGGCCGCGTTCCTGCGGACCGGCCGGCCGGGCTGACCTCACACGCACCCGGGCAGCGCGGGGACTCGCCCCACGAGGTCGATAGGATCTCGTCAGCCCCGGCCGTTATGGTGGCCGGGGCACGGGCCGCGATCACCGGCTGTGGGCGCGTACCGAGCGCCCGATCGGGGACCCGACCGTGTGCCGCAGGCACCGGACGGGCGCCGATGACCCGCACCCTCCGCACGGAAGACGATTCTCATGTCCGACACCCTCACCGACACCACCGGACCCGTGATGACCGGGACCGACGCCGACGAGAAGACGGCCAAGGACACCGCGTCGCACGGTCGCCACCGCGGTGGCTCCGCGTCCGACGACACCCCCGGGACGGACCCGCACGGTCGCCACCGTGCGGCCGGCGCCCGGGGCTGATCCCGAGGAACGAACCGCGAAACCCCGCGAGGGCCTGCCGAGAACATCCCGGCGGGCCCTCGCACGTTCCCGGCCCGGTGGGACCGGGCTACCCGAGCGAGACCACCGTCCGCAGCGCCTCGCCGCTGCGCATCTGCTCGATCGCCCGGTTCACGTCCGCCAGCCCGACCCGGTGGGTGATCATCCCGTCCAGGTCGATCCGCCCGGCCCGCCACAGGTCCACGACCAGGGCGATGGTGCGGGCCACCGGCGCCCCGCCGTACAGCGAGGGCAGCAGCCGCTTCTCGTTGAAGAACAGCTCCCCCATGGTGAACTGCGCGAGGTCGTCCTGCGCGCCCGCGCCGATCACGACGACCGCGCCACCGCGCCGGGCCGCGTCGTAGCCGGCCCGGACGGTGGCCGCGCGGCCGACCGCCTCGAAGACGTGGTCGAAGCCGCCGCCGGGCAGGCCCTTGGCCGCCGCCCGCAGCTCCTCGGGGGCGATCGCCTCGGTGGCGCCGAAGGCCAGCGCCCGCTCGCGGCGCGAGGCCACCGGGTCGACGACGGTGATCCGGGCGGCGCCGCAGACCCGGGCGCCCTGGACGGTGGCCACGCCGACGCCGCCCGCGCCGATCACCGCGACCGTGGAGCCGGGCTCGACCCGGGCGGTGTTGACGGCGGCGCCGATGCCGGTGGTCACCCCGCAGCCGATGAGGGCGGCGGCCTCGTACGGGAGGTCGGCGGGCACCTTGATGACGGCGTCGGCGGCGACCACCACCTCCTCGGCGAAGGCGCCGGTGCCGTAGAAGCCGGAGGCCTCGGTGTCGCCCTCGGCCAGCCGGAAGCCGGGCGCCCCGAGCCGCCGCAGGCTTGCGACGCACAGGTGGCCGCGGCCCCGTTCGCAGTGGGCGCAGCGGCCGCAGGGGGCCATCCAGCAGAGCACCACCCGGTCCCCGGGGGCGACGCCGGTCACGCCCTCGCCGACCTCGACGACGTCCCCGGCGCCCTCGTGCCCGGGGACGAACGGCGCGGGCTGCGGCAGGACGCCGCTCATCGCGGAGAGGTCCGAGTGGCAGAGGCTGGCGGCGCGCATCCGGACCCGTACGGTGCCCGGTCCGAAGCCGACCGCCGTGACGTCCTCGCGGACGTCGAGGGTGTCCTGGCCGGTCTTGTGCAGGACGGCTGCGCGCATGGGGCTGCTCCCGGTGTGCCTCGGATCAAGGGTCGGGCCGATTCTGGCACGGCCGCCGGAACCGGACTAGAACGCGTTCCAGAACCGGCCCGGGCACCCGGGGTGCGCCCGGCCGACCCGCCAGGGCCGCCCCCGCTACCTTCGAGTAGGGTCCGACCACGTCCGTCCGCCGCCCGAACCCGAGGAGCACCGCATGTCCGACCTGCTGGAGGGCGCCCGCCCGGCGCCGGAGGTGCTGGCGGCGTTCGAGGCGGCCACCGGGTTCATGCCGGTGGACGAGGGCCTCGCGCTGTACGCGGCGGCGGTGGCGGCGGCCCGGCACACCGGGCTGCCGGTGCTGGAGATCGGCACCTACTGCGGCCGCTCGGCGGTCCTGCTGGCGGCCGCGGCCCGGGAGACCGGGACGGTCGCGCTGACCGTGGACCACCACCGCGGCTCGGAGGAGCAGCAGTCCGGCTGGGAGTACCACGACCCGACGCTGGTGGACCCGGAGGTCGGGCGGATGGACACCCTGCCCCGGTTCCGCCGCACCCTGCACGCCGCCGGGCTGGAGGAGCACGTGGTCGCGCTGGTCGGCCGCTCGCCGCAGATCGCCGCGCTGTGGGGCCGGCCGCTGGGCCTGGTCTTCATCGACGGCGGGCACACCGACGAGCACGCCACCGGCGACTACGAGGGCTGGGCGCCACACCTGGCGCCGGAGGGCCTGCTGGTGGTGCACGACGTGTTCCCGGACCCGGCGGACGGCGGCCAGGCCCCGTACCGGGTGTACCTGCGGGCGCTGGCCGAGGGCTTCGAGGAGGTCTCGGTGACCGGCTCGCTGCGCGTCCTGCGCCGGGCCGCCGCGTAGCCGTCCAGCCCGAGTCCCCTTCCCCGACCACCCCGCGAGATCGCCCCCGAAGCCCGGCCCGGATGCTCTAACGTCGTGCCGGGGCTGTCCGGCGGGGGCTCGAACGGTACGGTGTCCGCGCAGCACCAGGCAGCTGCGGCACGGGCGGCAGCACCAGGCAGAGCATCGGCGGACGGTGGGGGCCAGCGGCACATGACGGACCAGCACAACACCGCTCCGGCGGTCTGGGACCCGACCGCGCGTGGCGGCGCGGGCGGCTGGGTCCGCAATCCACAGCGCCCGGACGCCGATTCCGCCCCCGCCGGGCCGACCGCGCCCCCCAGCGCGGGCGCGGTCGGCGACCAGGGCCCGCCGCTGGGCGCCCGCCCGTACCTGTCCACCGCCCCGGGCTTCGGCCCGCCGCCGGACACGTCGGCGCCGGGCCCCGCCCCGACGACCACCCCGGAGCCGGGCCCCGGGGACCCCACCACCGCCCTCCCCCGCGTCACCCCGCCGCCCCCGGGCGCCCCGCCCGCGGCGGGCCCGGCCGCGCCCACGCCGTTCCCCTCCCACGCGGCCCCGCAGGACCGCGGCCCCCAGGACGGGCGGCTCCCCGGCCCCGGCTACGTGTATCCGCCGCCGCCCCCGGCCGGCCCGTACCAGCAAGGCCCGTACCGGCAAAGCCCACACGAACAGGCCCCGCACCAGCAGCCCGGGTACGGCGCCCAGCCCTACCCCGCCCAGCCGGACTATCCGACCGCCCAGCCGCTCGACGACGAGGAGGACCGGGACCGCCCGGCCAACCGCAAGGCCCCGCTGCTGATCGGCTTCGCCCTGCTGCTGGTGGTGGCGGTCGGCGGCGGCCTGCTGTACGCGACCAAGAGCGGCGACAAGAACGACCAGGCCGCGCCCGCCCCTTCGGCCGCCAGCGCGACCGGCTCCGGCGACCCGCAGCCCGCCCCGGCGCCCAGCGGTACGGACGCCGCGCCGAGCGCCACGGCCTCGCCCTCCGGTACGCCCTCCCCGACCGCGTCCGGCGCCGGCCCCAACGCCAAGGCCCAGGCCCAGGCGCTGGACAGCCTGCTCGCCGAGGGCGGCAACGCCCGGGCCCAGATCGGCAATGCGGTGGCCAAGGTGACCAGCTGCCCGGCGAAGGCCGACATCGACAGCGCGGCACAGGTCTTCGACAGCGGCGCCAAACAGCGCGACGGCCTGCTGACCAAGCTCTCCAAGCTGAGCGTCACCGACCTGCCGGGCGGCACGGACGCGGTGAACGCGCTCAAGTCCGCCTGGCAGTTGTCCGCCGACGTGGACCGGTCGTACGCGAGCTGGGCGCGCACGGTGGCCGGCCAGGGCTGCTCCGGCACCGCGCCGACCACGGCGGACAAGAAGAAGGCGGACGAACTCAACCCACAGGCCACCCAGGCGAAGAACGACTTCCTGACCAAGTGGAAGCCGATCGCGACCGCTTACGGCCTCACCGCGCCCACCTCGGACAGGATCTGAACCACCGTGACCGGCCCGACCTCCCGACCGCCCCGCCGTTCCGCCCTGCTGCGCGCCACCACCGTGGTGGCCGCGGTCGTCCCGCTCTGCACGGCGGGCTGGTTCGGCTGGCGGGCCCTTGACCACTCCGACCCGGCCGCCGCCACGGCGGTCGCCACGGCCGCGCCGCCCAGCGCCGCGCAGTCCACCGGCCAGGCGCCGGCCACCCCGGAGGCACCGCCGTCCGGCAGCACGCCGACGGGCACGCCCACCGAGACGGCCGCGGCTCCCACCGGCACGCCGACCCCGACGCCGACCGGGACCGCCGACCTCGCCGGCCGCACCATCGTGCTCGACCCCGGCCACAACCCCGGCAACTTCTCCCACCCCACCGAGATCAACCGCCAGGTGGACGTCGGCAACGGCCACAAGGAGTGCGACACCACCGGCACCGAGACCGACGCCGGCTACACCGAGGCCGACTACACCCTGGACGTCTCCCGCCGGGCCCGCGCCCTGCTGACCGCCCGGGGCGCCAAGGTGGTGCTGGTGCAGGACGGCGACCGCCCCTGGGGCCCGTGCGTGGACGAGCGCGCCCGGGCGGGCGCCGACGCGCACGCCGACGTCGCGGTCTCGGTGCACGGCGACGGCGCTCCGGCGAGCGGCAGCGGCTTCCATGTGATCATGCCCGCCAAGGTGGTCGCCGGTAAGGCGGACAACTCCGCGATCGTCGAACCCTCGCACCGCCTCGGCCTGCTGCTGCGCGACCGCTTCCACGCCGCGACCGGCGAGCCGTACGCCGACTACATCGCCGACGAGGGCCTCGACACCCGCTCCGACCTGGGCGGCCTCAACCTCTCCGCCGTTCCCAAGGTGTTCATCGAGTGCGGTAACATGCGCAACTCCGCGGACGCCCGACGGATGACGGACCCTCAGTGGCGGCAACAGGCCGCCCAGGGGATCGCCGACGCGCTGACCGCCTTCCTGACCACGCACTGAGCGGGCCCGGCAGGGGAGTTGGGACGGGTGGGCCCGGTGGACGACACACCACCGCGCCCGCACGGTTTGCAACGACTTCGACCCGTTCCCGGTCCCGCTGTGCACCGGCAGGGCGGTTGGGCCTAGGCTTCTGGTCCGTTCGGGAGTTTCGGCCGGTCAGCCTGACCGCGCGAAGCACCGTCCACGACACGTCAACGAGGGGAACGTAAGTGAATCTGCGCGCTCTCACCAGGGGAGACGCCGCCGTCGCAGGCGCGGCCGTCCTGCTGTTCATCGCCTCCTTCCTGCCTTACTGGACCGTGGACTGCAGCGGCCGGTACTGCGGGGACACCTCGCAGAACGCGTGGAGCACCCAGCTGTTCCCCATCCTGCCCTCGGTCTTCCTGCTGGGCATCGCCGCCGCCGTCCTGATCCTGGTGCAGCGCTTCCAGGGCCCCGCCGCCGCCAACCGCCAGGTGCTCGGCCTGCGGCTGGACCAGTGGGGCATCGCGTTCGCCGTCGCGGCGCTGTGGACCTCGGTCTGGTCGCTGGGCGGCGGCCCGTCGGCCCCCAACTTCGGCCACGGCTTCGGCGCCTGGCTCGGCCTGATCTCGCTGATCGTGCTGGCCGGTGCGGCCGCGGCCGCGCCGCTGGTGCCCGCGCTGAAGGCCCCGCTGGTCTCCGACCGCCCGGCCGCCGTCCCGTACCAGGGCGGCTACCCGGTGCCGGGTCAGCCCGGCCACCCGGGCGCCCCCGGCCAGTACGGCTACCCGACCCAGGGCCACGACCCGGCCTTCGGCGCCCAGCCGGTCCCCGGTGGCTACGGCTACCCGGCCGCCGGCCAGCCGCAGCCCGGCCAGCCGGTCCAGCCGCAGGACGCCGGCGCCCCGGCCCCGCAGCCGGCCCCGGCCGCCGCCCAGCAGCCGGCCGCCCCGGCGGCGGACTTCCAGCCGTTCTGGTTCGCCGTCCCGGCCCCGCGCCAGCTGGCCCCGAAGGACAACCCGGCCGGCGCCCCGATCGGCGAGGTCGTGCCGGGCACCTGGTACCTGGCCGTCGAGCAGCGCGGCGCGGCCCTGGTCGCCCAGCTGCCGGACGGCACCCAGGGCGTGCTGGCCGACACGGCGGGCATCCAGCGCGGCTGACGCCACCCACGGCATGCGGAAGGGGGCGGGACCGGGTCACCGGTCCCGCCCCCTTCGCCGTCCGCCCTTCAGCAGCAGTCCTGGACCACCAGCCCGGCGGGCAGCTGCTCCCCGCCGAAGACCGCGACGGTCGCCGGGTCCCCGCCGAGCGCGGCCACCGCGAGCAGCAGCGCCCCGGCCGTCCAGGTGGTGCGTTCCTCGGGCCAGATCGCGTCGTCCTCGAAGACGTACCCGGTCCAGTACGAGCCGTCCTGGTGCCGCAGGTGCTGCTGGATCCAGCGCAGGATGTCCACCGCGCGGTCGGACTGGCCGATCGCCCAGAGCGCGAGGGCCAGTTCGGCGCTCTCGCCGCCGGTCACCCACGGGCGGTCGCTGACGCAGCGCACGCCGAGGCCGGGGACGACGAAGCGCTCCCAGTCCCGCTCGATCCGGGCCAGCGCCGCCTCGCCGCGCAGGCCGGTGCCGAGCACCGGGTAGTACCAGTCCATCGAGTAGCGGCCCTTGTCGAGGAACCGCTCGGGGTGGTGGGCGATGGCGTGTCGCAGCCGGCCGGCCGCGAGCTCCCAGTCGGGCTGCGGCTCCTCCAGGTAGTCGGCGATGGCCAGGCCGCAGCGCAGCGCGTGCAGGATGCTGGACGAGCCGGTGAGCAGCGCCTCCTCGGTGGCGGCGCCGTCCTCGTCGACCCGCCAGGCGATCGGGCCGCCGGGCAGCCGCAGGCCGACGATGAAGTCCAGCGCCCGCCGGACCACCGGCCAGATCCACTCCAGGAAGGCGTCGTCGCCGGCGCTGAGGTGGTGGTGCCAGACCCCGACCGCGATGTACGCGCAGAAGTTGCTCTCCTTGGCCCGGTCGGTGACCACGCCGTCGGTGTACGCGGCGTACCAGGAGCCGTCCGGGTTCTGCTGAGCGGCGAGCCAGCGGTAGGCGGCCTCGGCGGCGGCGTGCTCGCCGGCGGTGTCGAGGGCCATCGCGGCCTCGGTGTGGTCCCACGGGTCGAGGTGGTGGCCGGCGAACCACGGGATCGCGCCGTCGGGGCGCTGCTCGGCCAGGATGCTGCGGACGGTGTCGGCCGCCTGCTCGGCGTCCAGCACCCCGTCGAGCAGCAGCACCTCGGGGACGGCGGCGGTCATGCGCCCGCCTGCCGGGGCTCCGCGCGGTTCGGCTTGGACGCGTAGGCGACGAAGCTCTTGCCGATCACCGGGTTGAGTGCCTTCTCGGCGGCCTTGGTGAGGGAGCTGATCACCGGGGTGCCGACGATGTCCCAGACCAGCAGCTGGTGGTAGGCCTTGACCGGCAGCGCCTTGTCGTTGTCCACGCCGACGGCGCACTTGATCCACCAGTACGGCGAGTGCAGCGCGTGGGCGTGGTGGGTGCCGTACGGCTCCAGGCCGGCGTCCTTGAGCTTGCCGAGCAGCTCGTCGCCCCGGTAGATCCGGATGTGGCCGCCCTCGACCTCGTGGTACTCGTCGGACAGCGCCCAGCAGATCTTCTCCGGCAGCCAGCGCGGCACGGTGACGGCGAGCAGGCCGCCCGGCTTGAGGACCCGGAACATCTCGTTGAGCACGCCCTTGTCATCGGGTATGTGCTCCATCACCTCGGAGATGATGATCTTGTCGAAGTACTCGTCCTCGAACGGCAGCGCCAGCGCGTTGCCCTCCATCGCGACCGCCGACGCGCCCTCGGGGGCCTCACCGGCCAGCTCCATCGCGGCGAACCACTTCTTGACCTCGGCGATCTCCTCGGCGTTCTGGTCGAGGGCGATCACATTGGCGCCGCGGCGGTAGCACTCGAACGCGTGCCGGCCCCCGCCGCAGCCCAGGTCGAGCACCCGGTCGCCGGGGGCGAGCGGGAAGCGCGAGAAATCGACGGTCAGCACTGCAGGGCTCCCATTCCTATTGCTACCAAGCGTTCTTGACGCTTCGTCAGAACACTTCGCCAGAAAGCTTCGTCAGGCCACGCGCAGGTCGCCGGGCCGAAGCGGTGAGGCTCGACCACCCGGCCGCCCGGCTCAGGGCACGTACCGCCAGCCCGGCCCGGAGCGGGCCCGGGCGCCGACGCCGGTGGCGATCGCCGCCCGGTACGCGTCCGCGGTCAGCTCGGCGGCCCGCTCCCAGGTGAACCGGGCCAGCACCCGCTGCCGGCCGGCCGCGCCGAGCTCGGCGCGCAGCCGCGGGTCGTCCAGCAGCCGGCCGAGCGCGGCGGCCAGCGCGTCCGCCTCCCCCGGCGGCACGGCCAGGCAGGTCTCGCCGTCCGGCCCGGCCACTTCGGGGATCGCCCCGCCGGTGGTCGCGACCAGCGGGGTGCCGGTGGCCATCGCCTCGGCGGCGGGCAGCGAGAAGCCCTCGTACAGCGACGGGACGCAGGCCACCTCGGCCGAGCGGTACAGGTCGACCAGCTCCTGGTCGGTCAGGCCGGTGCGGAACTCGATGTGCTCCGCCAGCCCGAAGCGGCGCACCGCCTCGGCCACCGGCCCGTCGTCCTTTTGCGGCTTGCCGACCACCACCAGGTGGGCGTCCCGCTCGGTGCGGACCTTGGCCAGCGCCTCGACCAGGAAGACCAGCCCCTTGAGCGGCACGTCCGCGCTGGAGGTGGTGACGATCCGGCCGGGGACCCGTGCGACCCCCTCGGAGGGCGACCAGAGCCGGGTGTCGGCGCCGATCGGCACCACCGAGACCGCGCCGGGGGCGGCGCCCAGGTGCTCGGCGATCTCACGCTGCGAGGTGCCGGAGACGGTGATCACGTGGTCCAGCCGGGCCGCGACCCGGCGCTGCATCCGGGTGAAGGCGTACCAGCGGCGCAGCGACAGCCGCTTCACCCTCGTGGTGGCCGCGTCCAGCTCCAACTGCCGGTCCACGGTGATCGGGTGATGGATCGTGGTGACCAGCGGAAAGCCGTGCCGGGCCAGGCCCAGCAGGCCGTAGCCGAGGGTCTGGTTGTCGTGCACCACGTCGTAGCGGCCCTTGTGCCGGGCCAGGTACTGACGGGCGCGCAGCGAGAAGGTGAGCGGCTCGGGGAAGCCGCCGGTGCGCATGGTGGCGAACTCCAGCACGTCCACCGGCCCGCGGAACTCACCCCGGGCGGGCGTGCGGAAGGGGTCCTCGGCGCGGTAGAGGTCCAGGCTGGGGAGCTCGACCAGGCGCACCGTTCCGGGGCCCTCGACCTCGTCCAGCACGGGGTAGGGCTGGGCTCCGATCACGTCCACGTGGTGGCCGAGCCTGGCCAGCTCACGGGAGAGGTGCCGTACGTACACGCCCTGACCGCCGCAGAACGGGTCCCCGCGGTATGACAGCAGGGCAATCCGCAGCGGCTGCGCGGTCATCCTCGGCCCTCATCTCTGGCTGCTATCGGTGCGAGCGGCCCCAATGGTGGCGCCGGTCGCTAAAGTAGATCAGGTTTCAGTGGCTGTGGAACTCGTCATCGACCGTGTGAACAATGAGAGACCTCGAAGATACCGGCCCGTAGCTTTCGCTCAGGAGCCAGGGCTGGTGATTCCCGCCACGCCTGCCCCGACCGACCGCAGGTCGCCTTCGGGCCGACCTTTCTGGAGCACGCCGCCACCCACGCGCCCCCGGGAGCACACTTGCCGTCGCCGACCACGTCCGTGAGCCCCTCCGCCACGCCCCCGGCCGAGCCGCCGCTGTCCGCGCGCCAGGCCGAACGGCGCCGCCGGATCCTGCGGGCCGCCACCGCGCTGGCCGCCCGCGGCGGGTACGAGGCGGTGCAGATGCGGGAGGTCGCGGAGAGCGCGCAGGTCGCCCTCGGAACGCTGTACCGGTACTTCCCGTCCAAGGTCCACCTGCTGGTCGCGGTCATGCTGGAGCAGCTGCAGGAGCTCCAGGAGCACATCCGGCGGCACCCGCCGACCGACCGGGAACCGGCGCCCAGGGTCGCCGACACCCTCACCCGGGCCTTCCACGCGCTCCAGCGCGAACCGCTGCTGGCCGAGGCGATGGTCCGCGCGATGTGCTTCGCGGACCGCTCGGTCGGCGCCGAGGTGGACCTGGTCAGCGCCGCCACCGGACAGCTCATCCTGGACGCGATCGGCCAGTCAGGACCGCCCAGCGACAGCCAGCGCGCGGCCGTCCGGGTGATCGAGCACACCTGGCACTCGGCCCTGGTCGCCTGGCTCTCCGGCCGCGCCTCGATCGCCGAGGTCCGGGCCGACCTGCACACCGCCGCGCGGCTGCTGGCCCTGCCGTGAGGGCCTGATTACTGGAACCTGTTCCTGCTCCGGCCGGGCCGCGGGCCACGGCCCGGCGGTTAGAGTCGACGGGCAGCACAACTCCATCCCGCTCCTCCCCCGGGGGAAGCCGGTGCGAATCCGGCGCTGACCCGCAACCGTGAGCCCGACCGCGCGCCGGGCGAGCCGGAGCACCCGGGGAGGGACGAGCGGCGAGCCGGACGCCCGCGTCCGGCACCCGTCGAGGACTACGGAACGGCCCCGCCCGGGCCCCCACCGCTCACCGAAAGGCACACCCGCACCATGCTGACCGCCGCCCGCCTGGGCGCCGCCGCCCTGTCCGCCGCGCTGCTCGCCGGCGTCGCCGCCGGACCGGCCCTCGCCGACAGTCCGTCGCCCACCGCCGTCGCCGTCCCGGACGGCCTGTACGGCAAGAGCGACCCGACCTACGACGGCGTCTGGCGGCAGTCCCTCGCGCTCACCGCGCTGACGGCGGCCAAGGTCACCCCGGCCGACTCCGCGGTGGACTGGCTCACCGGGCAGCAGTGCGAGGACGGCGGCTGGCCCTCCTACCGGGCCGCCGGCGCGGCCTGCGACGCCAAGACCGAGGACAGCAACGCCACCGCCGTCGCCATCCAGGCCCTGGTCGCCCTCGGCGGGCACCAGCCGGCCGTCGACAAGGGCGTGCAGTGGCTCAAGGCCAACCAGAACGCCGACGGCAGCTGGCCCTACAACCCCGGCAACCCGGGCGACGCCAACTCCACCGGGCTCGCCGTCAACGCGCTGTTCGCCGCCCGCACCGACCCGGCCGGCGTCGCCAAGCCCGGCAACGGCGGCGCGGCCGGCAAGAACGCCTTCGACGGTCTCGCCCGCTTCCAGCTCGGCTGCACCGCCCCCGTCGACCAGCGCGGCGCCTTCGCCTACCAGCCCGACCCGGCCGCCGGCACCCTCGCCCCCAACACCCTGGCCAGCGCCCAGGCCGCCCTCGCCGCCGCCGGCGGGCACCTGCCGGTCGCCACCTCGGTGCACGCCGACGCGACCCCCAAGGCCCTCGCCTGCGCCGACGGCTCCGCGCCCGCCACCATCCCGCACGCCGAGTCCGGCGAGGCCGTCGCCACCTACCTCACCGCCCAGCTCACGGCCGGCGGCGAACACCTCACCCTCACCACCCCCGGCGCCGACCCCAAGCCCGACTACACCGCCACCGCCTGGGCCGCCCTCGCCCTCGTCCAGAGCGGCCACCCCGAGCAGGCCACCGACGCCGTGGACTGGCTGGAAGGGCAGGGCACCACCTGGACCAAGAACGGCACCGACGCCGCCGCCACCGCCAGCCTCCTGCTGGTCGCCCAGGCCGCCCACCGCTCCACCGCCGACCTCACCGGCCGGCTCACCGCCCTCGGCCCCACCCCCAAGGCCAACGCCGCCATCTCGGCGGACGCCACCCCGGCGAAGAAGAAGAGCGACGGCATGGGCCAGTTCTGGCTGATCATCGTCGGCCTCCTCATCGGCATCGGCGGCGGCCTCCTCCTCAGCCTCCAGCGCAAGCGCAACCCGAACCTCTGATGCGTTTCGCCCCTGACACCCGGACGGGCCGGGCCCTGGGCGCCGTCCTCCTGCCCCTGCTCGGGGTGCTGGTGCTGCTGGTCTCCGCCGCGTCGCCCGCACAGGCGGCCGGGTACCGGTACTGGTCGTTCTGGCGCGGGGGCGACGGCGGGGCGTGGGCGTACCAGCGGCAGGGGCCCGCGATCGCCGTGCCGCCGGACGGCGCGGTGGACGGGTGGCGGTTCGCCGTCAGCCCGGACGGCGGGCAGGAGGCCGCGAAACCGCGGACGGCGACCCGCTTCGACGAGGTCTGTGCGGCCACGCCCGCCCAGGACGGCCACAAGCGGGTGGCCGTCGTGCTGGACTTCGGGACGGCCGAGGACGGCGGGGCGTCCAACGCGCAGCCGCCCGGGCAGCGGACGGCCTGCGCCAGCGTCGCGCCGCGGGCCACCTCGGCCGAGGTGCTGGCCGCCGTCGCCCCGCCGCTGCGCTACGACTCCAACGGCCTGCTGTGCGCCATCGCCGGCTACCCGAAGGCGGGTTGCGGCGACCAGGTGGACGCGGCCGGCGGGTCCGCCGAGGCCGCCAAAACCGCCGAGCCCGCCGGCCACGGCAGCGGCCCGGACCTCGGCCTGGTCGCCGGCGGTGCGCTGGTGGCCGTCCTCGCCGGGGGCGCCGTCTGGCAGGCCCGCCGCCGCCACTCCTAACCCTCCCCAGGACAGATCCGTGAGCAGCCCCTCCCGTAGCACCCGACCGCCCACCGGCCCGCGCCAACTGCACCCCGGGGCTTGGTGGTTGTGGGCGCTCGGGCTGGGTGCGGCGGCGACCCGCACCACCAATCCGGTGATCCTGCTGCTGCTCGCCGCGACCGCTGGCTACGTGGTCGCCGCGCGCCGCGGCGATGCGCCGTGGTCGCGGTCGTACGGGGCGTTCCTGCGGCTCGGCCTGCTGGTGCTCGGCATCCGGCTGGTCTTCGCGGTGCTGCTCGGCTCGCCGATCCCCGGCACCCACGTGCTGTTCACCCTGCCCGAACTCCCGCTCCCCGCCTGGGCGCAGGGGGTGCGGATCGGCGGGCGGGTCACCCTCGAAGGCCTGCTCTCGGCACTGTACGACGGGCTGCGCCTGGCCACCCTGCTGGTCTGCGTCGGCGCCGCCAACTCGCTGGCCAGCCCGGCCCGGCTGCTGCGCGCCCTGCCCGGCGCGCTCTACGAGGCGGGCGTGGCCGTGGTGGTGGCGATGACCTTCGCGCCGAACCTGGTCGCCGACGTCCGCCGGCTGCGGGCCGCCCGCCGCCTGCGGGGCCGAAACGACCGGGGCGTGGCGGCGGTGCTGAGCGTCGGACTCCCCGTTCTGGAGGGCGCGTTGGAGCGGTCGATCGCGCTGGCGGCGGCGATGGACACCCGCGGCTTCGGCCGCACCGCCGACGTCCCGCGCCGCCTCGCCCGGGTGACCGCCGCGCTGACCCTGGCCGGGCTGCTCGGGGTCTGCCTGGCCGCGTACGGGCTGCTGACCGCGGGCGGCGCCGGCTGGGCGCTGCCGGTGCTCCTGCTCGGCCTGGCCGCCGCGTTCGCCGGACTGCTGCTCGGCAACCGACGCTCCGTCAGAACGCGTTACCGCCCGGACCCTTGGGCGCTTCCCGAATGGCTGACCGCCGGTTCCGGCATCGCCGCGGCCGCCCTGGTCACCTACCTCGCGTCCCGGGATCCGGCCGCCTTCGCCCCCACCGTCGTCCCGCCGACCGTCCCCGTGCTGCCGCTGGCCGCCGTGCTGGCCGTACTCCTCGGCCTGGTACCGGCGTTCGCCGCCCCGACCCCGCCCCGGAGGGCTTCGTGATCACCTTCGAGCAGGTCTCCGTCCGGTACTCGGACGCGGCCGAGCCGGTGCTGAACAGCGTCGACCTGACCGTCCCCGAGGGTGAACTCTGCCTGCTGGTGGGCCCGTCGGGCTCAGGCAAGTCCACCCTGCTGGGCACGGTCAGCGGCCTGGTGCCGCACTTCACCGGCGGGGTGCTGCACGGCCGGGTCACCGTCGGCGGCCGGGACACCCGCGAGCACCGGCCGCGCGAACTCGCCGACCTGGTCGGCACGGTGGGACAGGACCCGATCGCGCAGTTCGTCACCGACACCGTCGAGGACGAACTCGCCTACGGCATGGAGTCCCTGGGCCTGCCGGGCGACATCATGCGGCGCCGGGTGGAGGAGACCCTCGACCTGCTCGGCCTCGCCGACCTGCGCGACCGCGCCCTCGGCTCCCTCTCCGGCGGCCAGCAGCAGCGCGTCGCGATCGGCTCGGTGCTCACCGTGCACCCGCGCGTGCTGGTCCTGGACGAGCCCACCTCGGCGCTCGACCCGGGCGCGGCCGAGGAGGTGCTGGCCGTCCTGCAGCGGCTGGTGCACGACCTCGGCACCACCGTGCTGATGGCCGAGCACCGGCTGGAGCGGGTCGTCCAGTACGCCGACCAGGTGCTGCTGCTGACCCCGGGCGCGGAACCGGTACTGGGCGAACCCGCCGAGGTGATGGCGCACTCCCCCGTGCACCCGCCGGTGGTCGGCCTCGGCCGGCTCGCGGGCTGGCGGCCGCTGCCGCTGTCCGTCCGCGACGCCCGTCGCAAGGCTTCAGGGTTGCGGGAGCGGCTCGACGGGCGGATACCCGCTCGCGCCGACCTTCCGGACGGTGCGCCGATCGCCGCCACCGACCGCCTGGCCATGCGGCGCGGCCCGGTCCAGGCCCTGCGCGGGGTCGACCTCGCGCTGCGCCCCGGCGAGATCACCGCCCTGATGGGCCGCAACGGCGCCGGCAAGTCCACCCTGCTCGGCGGCCTGGTCGGCCTGCACGCCCCCACCTCCGGCAGCGTCACCGTCGGCGGCCGCACCCCGCACCGCACCCGCCCCGCCGAACTGATCCGGCACGTCGGCCTCGTCCCCCAGGACCCGCGCGACCTGCTGTACGGCGAGACCGTCGCCGCCGAGTGCGCCGCCGCGGACACGGACGCGGGCGCTGCCGCCGGCACCTGCCGCGCCCTGGTCGAACGCCTGCTGCCCGGCATCGCCGACGCCACCCACCCCCGCGACCTCTCCGAGGGCCAGCGGCTCACCCTCGCCCTCGCCGTCGTCCTCACCGCCCGGCCCCCGCTGCTGCTCCTGGACGAGCCGACCCGCGGCCTGGACTACGCCGCCAAGGCCCGGCTGGTGGAGATCCTGCGCTCGCTGGCCGCCGAGGGGCACGCCGTGCTGCTGGCGACCCATGACGTCGAGCTGGCCGCCGAGCTGGCGCACCGGACGCTGATCCTGGCCGAGGGCGAGATCGTCGCGGACGGGCCGACGGCGGAGGTGGTGGTCTCCTCGCCCGCCTTCGCGCCGCAGGTCGCCAAGGTGCTGGCGCCGGGGCCGTGGCTCACCGTCCAGCAGGTAGCGAAGGCGCTGAGCGCATGAGCAGCCGTCCCGTCCCGCTCGGGCGCCGGTCCGTCGCGGCGCTGTCCCTCGTCTCCCTGGTGGGCGTGGCGGCCTTCGGCTGGCCGCTGCTCGCCTCCACCAGGTCGGCCCTGGTCGGCCACTCCGCCGACGCCCCCTGGCTGTTCGCCCTGCTGCTCCCGCTGCTCCTCGCGGTCGTCATCGCGCAGATCTCCGAGGGCCGTTCAGCGGGCGGCGGTGCGCCGGGGCTGGACGCCAAGTCCGTCGCGCTGCTGGGGGTGCTGGCGGCGGCCGGTGCGGCCCTGCGCCCGCTCGGGGCGGGGACGGCGGGCCTGGAGCCGATGTTCTTCCTGATGGTGCTGTCCGGGCGGGTGCTCGGCCCGGGCTTCGGGTTCGTCCTCGGCTCGCTGTCGATGTTCGCCTCCGCGCTGCTCACGGGCGGGGTCGGGCCGTGGCTGCCGTTCCAGATGCTCGCCATGGGCTGGGTCTGCCTCGGCGCGGGCCTGCTGCCGGGCGCCGCCACGCTGCGCGGCCGCCGCGAACTGCTGCTGCTGGGGGGCTACGGGGCGGCGTCCGCCGTCCTCTACGGCACCGTCATGAACCTCCAGGGCTGGCCGTACATCGGCGGGATGGCCGGCTCGATCTCCTTCGTCCCGGGCGACCCACTGCCCGCCAACCTGGTCCGCTTCGCCGCCTACTGCCTCACCACGTCCCTGGGTTGGGACCTGCCGCGCGCCGCGCTGACCGTCGTACTGTGCCTCACCCTCGGCACGCCCGTACTGCGCGCCCTGCGCCGCACCACCCGCCGGGCGGCCTTCGACGCGCCGGTCGACTTCCGGCCGCCGCCGGCCGGGTGAAACCTTCGCGCCACACTGCGCGCGCCCCGAATGCGCCCGACACGCACTGTGCACGCCACCTGACATCCCGTGTCCGTACACCGTAAATTTGATGGATCGTCATTTCTTCAGGCCACTCGGCCAGGTACGACTCCGTCGATCGGTGGTGGTTGCCATGCGACGTCTCCCCCTGCGGATGCGGATCCTCCGGCTCGGACTCGGCGGCTGCCTGCTGGCCGCGGCCACGACCGGCAACGCCGCGGCCGCCCCGGAAGGGCCGAAGGGCGATCCGACCTCGTCGGAGCAGCGCATCGAGAGCCTGTTGGCGCAGCTCACCACCGACGAGAAGGTCACCCTGCTGCGCGGCCTGGACGCCCCCGACGGCGTGCACTCCGTCGGCTACGTCGCGGGCGTGCCCCGCCTCGGCATCCCGCCGCTGCTGCTCTCCGACGGCCCGGCCGGCGTGCGGGACGGCCGGCCGGCGACCGCCCTGCCCGCGCCCGTCGCACTGGCCGCCGCCTTCGACCCAGCGCTGGCCACCACCTACGGCGACGTGCTGGGCCGCGAGGCCCGGGCGCGCGGCTACCAGGTGCTGTACGCGCCGATGGTGAACATCGTACGAATCCCGCAGGGCGGAAGGGACTTCGAGACGCTGGGTGAGGACCCGTTCCTCGCCGGGCGGGTCGCCGCCGCCGAGGTGCGCGGCATCCAGGCGCAGCACGTCGCCGCGCAGGTCAAGCACTACGCCGCCAACAACCAGGAGGACAACCGCCAGTCGTACAGCTCGGAGGTGGACGAGCGCACCCTCGCCGAGATCGAGCTGCCCGCCTTCCGGACCGCCGTCCGGGACGGCCGGGCCTGGTCGGCGATGTGCGGCTACAACCCGGTCAACGGCATCTGGGCGTGCGAGGACTTCCCGCTGCTGCGCGACGTGCTGAAGGGCCGCTGGGGCTTCGACGGTGTGGTCGGCTCCGACTACCCGGCCACCCACTCCTCGGTCAACGCCGCGGCGGCGGGCCTGGACCAGGAGTTCGGCGGTTCGACCTACTTCGCCGACCTGCCCACCGCCGTGGCCGACGGGCGGCTCGCCCCGGCCGTGCTGAACGACCAGGTCCGGCGGGTGCTGCGGCTGATGGCGCGAACGGGGGCGCTCGACGGCGGCCAGCCGCCCGCCTCCGACCCGGCCGCCGGCGCGCGCGACGCCCGTACGGCCGCCGCCGCCGGAACGGTTCTGCTGCGCAACGAGAACTCCGCCCTGCCGCTCGACGCCACCCGGCTGAAGTCCATCGCGGTGATCGGCCCGTGGGCGGACCGCGCGTACACCGGCGGGGGCGGCTCCTCGCACGTCACCCCTTACCCGGAGCAGACGGTGACGCCCCGCCAGGGCATCGCGGCGCGGGCCGGTTCCGCCACCACGGTGCGCTACCACCCCGGCGACGACCCGAACGCGGCGGCCTCGGTGGCCACCGGGGCGGACGCCGCCGTGGTGGTGGTCGGCGACCAGGAGACCGAGGGCGCGGACCGCGGCTCGCTGGACCTCGCCCCGGCGGACGACGCGCTGATCCGGGCCGTCGCCAAGGCCAACCCGCACACCATCGTGGTGCTCAACACCGGCGGACCGGTCACCATGCCGTGGCTGGACGCGGTGCCCGCGGTGGTCGAGGCCTGGTACCCGGGCGAGCAGAGCGGCGCCGCGCTCGCCGACGTGCTGTTCGGTGACGCCGACCCGGGCGGGCGACTGCCCGTCACCTTCCCGACCTCGGCGAACGCCACCCCCGTCCAGGACCCTGCCCAGTACCCGGGCACGGACGGCACCTACCACTACACCGAGCGGCTCGGCACCGGCTACCGCTGGTACGACGCCAGCGGCACCGCCCCGCTGTTCCCCTTCGGCCACGGCCTCTCCTACGCCACCTTCGACTACGCCAACCTCACCGTGACCGGCCCGGACCCGGCCGGCCGGGTGCGGGTCGGCTTCGACCTCACCAACCGCGGCACCCGCACCGGCACCGAGGTGCCCCAGCTGTACCTGACCTTCCCGTCCGCGGCCGGCGAGCCGCCGCAGCAGCTCAAGGCCTTCGACAAGGTCACGCTGGCGCCCGGCGGTTCGACCCACGTGGAGCTGCGGCTGGACCGCTCCGCCTTCGCCGTCTGGGACCAGGACGTCCACGGCTGGGGCGTCCCCGGCGGCCGGTACGGCCTCACGGTCGGCTCCTCCTCCCGCGTGCCCCGGCTGCGCGGCACGGTGGACACCCAGGGCTCCCCCGCCGTCTCCGCCTGGTCCGGGCGGATCACCGGCTCCGACGGGTCCTGCCTGGACGCCGAGGCCGCCGCCGCCGACCCCAACCAGCCGGTGCGGACGGCGAGTTGCGCGGGCACGGCGGCCCAGGACGCCACGGTCGGCTCGGACGGCAGCATCGGGGTTCTCGGCGGCTGCCTCACCCCGTCCGGCTCCGCGGACGGGGCCGCCGTCCTGCTGCGGGACTGCCACCAGGACACCCAGGGCACCGACCAGGCGTGGCGCCTGAGCCCGGACGCCTTGCTCCTGAACCCGGCCTCCAACCGCTGCCTCACCACCGCCGAAGGCCGCCTGCTGCTGCGCGACTGCACGGGGGCCGCCGAGCAGCACTGGACCACCCCCCGCCCGAGCGGCCCGCTGACCGGAGTCGCCGGACAGTGCGTGGACATCGCCCGGGCCGCGACGGTCAACGGCACCGCCGTCCAGCTCTACCACTGCAACTCCACCGGCGCCCAGGACTGGTCCGTCCAACAGGACGGCTCGCTACGGGCCTTCGGCAAGTGCCTGGACGTCACCAACGGCTGGACCGCCGCCGGCACACCCGCCCAGCTCTACGACTGCAACGGCACCGGCGCCCAACACTGGCTGCCCCGCCCCGACGGCACCCTGCTCAACCCCGTCTCCAACCGCTGCCTGGACGCCCGGGACGGCAGCAGCGCCGACTGGACCAGACTCCAGATCTGGGACTGTCAGGCCAGCCCCAACCAGCTTTGGAAGCTGCCCAGTTGAGCCGCACGGCCGCTCAACCGGCGGCCCGGCCCCGCCACACCAGCACGGCCGACGGCGCGCAGACCACCGCCAGCGGCGGGTAGGGCGTACCGAGCAGGCCGCGCGTACGGGCCGTTCGGAATACCCGAACGGCCCGTACGCTGTCCCGCAGCACGTGCACCACGCAGCGAGAACCAGCCAGCGAGTACCCCTGTTGGTCCGGGCTGAGCGGCAGCGCGCTCAGCGTCTTCAGGAGCGCGGCCATCGCGTCCGGCAGCCTGCTGAACCGCGCGGGCGCCGTCACGCCCCGGACTTCCGTGATCACCGGGAACGGGTACGGGGAACCCGCCTCAGGCCCGGATCCTCCGCCCGCCAGGACCAGTTCCGACCCCGGCCCACCAGCGTCTCGAAGCGGCCTCACTTCCCCGACACCTCCCCCGCGCGGCGCGGGTGCCACCTGTGGACACCAACCGTCCGACCGTTCACCACGATGGTTCGGGTCACCGCCTTCAGCAGCCCCGCACCGCAGTAGAACCCGGCGGCCGCGCCCGCGATGAACTCCTCATCATCGGCGCCCGTTCCACAGAGTTCCTTGGTTGGCTGAACCAGGATCTCGGCGACTTCGGCCAGGCCCTCTACTGGTCGGACCGCGCGATGGAATGGGCACAGGAGTCCGGCAACGACGTCATGGCCGCCTACGTACTCTTCCGGAAGAGCAACCAGGCCACCGCGCAGCGCAACGCCCAGAAGGCTGTCAGCCTCGCCCGCGCCGCTCAACGGGCAACTGGCGCCACGCTGCGCATCCGTGCTCTGGCCGCTCAGCAGGAGGCCCAGGGCCACGCGCTCATGGGCAACCCGCGCTTCGCGCAGGCCAAGTTCGACGAGGCCCACGAACTCGCTGCCGAACCAGACGACTCGCACGCCGACGACGCACTTGATCTGGCGTACTGCACGCCGACCTACATCGAGATGCAGCGGACGAACTGCCTGATCGAACTCGGGGATCCGCGAACGGCCGTGGGCATGTTCGAGGCCGAGCTACAGATCTTGCCGCCGATCTACCGCAATGACCAGGGCGTGTACCTCTCACGGCTGGCGCGCGCCTACGCGGTGTCCGGCGAGCCGGAGCAGGCAGCCGCCGCGGCCGACCGGGCGCTGTCGATCGCCATCGACACCGAGTCGGCCCGGGCCATGGCCGAACTGTCCGCAGCGGGCAACGCCCTCCGTCGGTGGAGCGCCGTACCCGAAGTAGCCACGTTCACCGGCCGTTTGACCCTGATGAGCAGCGGGAGCCCTCTCGACCGCTGACGACCTGATGAGAGGGGCTGAGCCCATGGACGCACTGATCACGGCCGCCACCTCCGCAGACGAACGCCGCCGCGGCGCCAAGGTCGCCGTACTGCCGGTCGGCAGCTTCGAGCAGCACGGCAATCACCTGCCCCTGACCACCGACACCATCGTCGCCAGCCTGATCGCCCAGCGGATCGCCACCGACTACGACCTGTTCCTCCTGCCGCCCATCACGTTGTCCTGCTCCCACGAGCACGCCCACATGCCGGGCACCGTCAGAATCAGCGCCGCCACGCTCTACGCCGTGATCAACGACATCTGGAAGTCCCTCCAGGCCTCCGGCGTCCCTGGCCTACTCATCGTGAACGGCCACGGCGGCAACTACGTCCTCTCGAACGTCGTCCAGGAGGCCAACACCGAGAGCCCGCGCGTCGCCCTCTTCCCCGTCCGTGAGGACTGGCACCGCGCCCGCGAAGCCGCCGCCCTGGAGACCAGCGGCGCCGAGGACATGCACGGCGGCGAACTGGAGGTGTCGCTCCTCCTCCACGGCGCCCCGGAGCTCATCCGCGAGGGCATCGACCAGGACGACCACTCCGCCCCCGAGCGTCCGCACCTGCTCACGCTCAGCATGGCCGGCTACACGAAGAACGGCATCATCGGACAGCCTTCCCTCGGAACGGCGGCGAAGGGTCAAGCCCTCCTCGACAGCCTGTCCCGGTCAGCCGCCGAGCACCTAGCGATCATCGCGGGCAGCTGAGAAGCACTTCGGGCCCTGCCCCGCGAGGGGAAGGGCCCGAGGCGAGGAGCAGCGGAGTGACTTAGGCGTTCTTGGGACCGGCCGACTGGACGACGTCGAAGGACCAGAGGGTGGAGCCGGAGGCGGCGGGGCGCTTGGGAGCCTCGCCCTCACCGCCGTTCTGGTGGGCCGACTTCATGGGGCCCTCCATCCAGGCCTGGAAGGACTCCTCGTCGCGCCAGCGCGTGTAGACGAGGTAGTTGTCAGTGCCCTCGACCGGGCGGAGCAGCTCGAACCACTCGAAGCCGTCGGAGCTTTCGACGGCGTGCGCACGGTGGGCGAAGCGCTGCTCCAGCACCTCGCGCTGCTCGGCGGGAACGGTCAGTACGTTGATCTTGACTACGCTCATGGGGTCCATCCTGCCTCAACTAGGAGCTGTCCGGCCGATCATCCATAGGGTGCCTCGGCGGTAACTTTCCCGAAGTCGTGGGAGGGGCGGGCAGGCAAGTGGAAAGGGAGTTGCGGCATGCCGCTGTCGTGGCGCTAGCCGAGCTCGGGCGAAGTCACGACTACCGTGACCGCGCGGGTGCCGGTCGAGGTCTGGCAGGGTTCGCCGAGATGCAGGAGGCCCTTGAGCCGCTGCTGGAGCTTGTGGAACTGTCTCACGCCGAAGACCGCGTTGCCCGGGGGCCCGTCAGCTGCACGAACTCCTGACCCTCCTGCGTCAGGCAAGCGCCCGAATCGAGACCCTGGCAGAGCGTCTGGGAGTCCGACCGGGCTGGACGGGCAGTGGGCTGGAGTTCCATCACATGGGAGGTGGGGCGGCGGCTGCCCTCTTCGGTTGTGCGGAGGTGCCCGAGGTTTCCTTCATCGTCGATCTGAACCGGGAGCGCGCGTGGGCGGTGTGCTGGGCGCTGGAGGCGACGGTCTCGGTCCGCTGTGACCATGTGGTGGACTGCGGCATGCACACCATCGAGGAGATGAGCGCGTCGTTCGACACTCCGGTGGACGCGGCGCGAGGGCTGGTGGAGGCGGCGACCTGGCTGCTGGAGCGGGCCACCACCGAGCCACTGGATTCCTGGCGCGAGCGGGACGACACGCCTGGACAGCACCGGGTGTTCGGGTGACCTGGGCGCCGGCCTGCTCCCCGATCGCTGCCGGCACCTTCGCGCAGTCGTCCCGGGACCGGACGTTCTGCTCGTGATCCACCACGGGGCGGGGCTGCGCGCGACCGCTGGCCGAGGGCACAGGGAAATTCGGTTGCCGCGGGCCGCCGTCTCGATCATGATCGCCCGCATGGACTTTTGATGACTGCCACGTAGTACGTACCTGTCGCGCGATCGACCTCGGAGCCTGACGACCCGGCCCCGGGGCGATGGGTCGCGCCCCTCGTGAGCATCCGTCAGAGAGCGGGAGCCGCCGAGTGAGTTCGGCATGCCCTCCTGCTGAGTCCTGAAAGCACCCAACACACATGAATACCGACCGCAAGGCCCTGTGGGCCGTGCGTCAGTCCGCCCTGCCCACCGTCGTCCGGTCCTGCCCGGACTGTCCCGGTATGCGGCACCGCGCCTCTGGGAAGATCCGCGTCAACGGGAACGGCAAGCTGCTCGACGTCTGGCTGCTGCTGAGCTGCGCGACGTGCGACCGGACCTCGAAGGTGCCCGTCCACGAGCGCGTCCACGTCTCGACGCTGGAGCCGGCCCGGCTGGTGGCGTACGAGATCAACGACCCGGCAGTGGTACGGGAGTTGGTGATGAGCGCGTCGCTCGCGGCGAAGAACTGGTACCGGCTCGACTGGACCGGGACGTGGGAGCTGGAGACCCGGATGCCGCTGTACGCGCTCGACGACCCGAACCCGCTCTCGGTGCAGGTGCGTTTCGATCTGCCCGCGCCGGTCCGGGTGGAGCGGCTGCTCCAGCTCGGTCTCGGCCTGAGCCGGGCCGAGGTGCGCCGTCTGGTCGCGGACGGGCGGATCCGCCTGCCGTTCGCGCCGGACGCCAAGGCGCACCAGGACTTCGAACTCACCATCCACGGACCCGGTTCCGTCGATGCGGCCAAGCACGCGAAGTCCTTCGATGCGCCCGACGCCGAACGCACCGACCTGGCTCGGATCGGGCTGCCGCCCGCGCCCGACCGGGAGCTTCCATGCCGGGCCACGGCGCACGCCTAGGACTTGTCCGGTCGATCATGTGCGGAGCCAGATGACGAGGGCGGCTGCGGTGACGGTCCCGAGGTAGACGTATCCGCGTTTGTCGTATCGGGTTGCGACTGCTCTGGCGTGCTTGAGCTTGTCGATGGCCCGTTCGACCGTGTTCCGGTTCTTGTACCGCTCCAGGTCGAATGCCGGTGGCCGCCCTCCGCGCGATCCCTTGCGCAGGCGGGCGGCCTGGCTGTCGGTCTTCTCCGGGATCGTGTGCCGAATGCCGCGTCTGCGCAGGTAGTCGCGGCACGGCCCGTTGCTGTACGCCTTGTCGGCGGCCAGACTGTCGGGCTTCTTGCGGGGCCTGCCCGGCCCGATCCGCGGGACACGTAGCTTCTCCAGCACCGGCTCGAACTGCGTGCAGTCCGCCCGCTGCCCTGGTGTGATGATCAGGGACAGCGGGCGGCAGCGGCCGTCCGCACTCAGGTGGACCTTGGTGGTGACCCCCCTCAGAGGTACATCAGCGAACCTGTTGCGGGCGCAGCAGTTCGAACCACTCGAAGCCGTCGGAGTTCTCCACCGCGCCGGCCCGCGAGGCGAAGCGCTGCTCCAGCACCTCGCGCTGCTCGGCGGGCACCGTCAGTCCGTTGATCTTGACGACGGACATGCCGCTCCTCACTGATCCGCCGGGGCCCCGCGTACGGCGCGGCCGCCGGCTCGGTTGCCGCCTAGCAGTCTCCTACACCTCACGCGCCGCGGCTCAGGCGATCCACGGCGGAAGGAGGCGCTCGGCGTCGCGCGGGGCGAGGGCGCAGGCGTCGGCGGGGGTGCGGGCGTCGGGGTTGTAGGCGTGGGACGGGGAGGGGGAGGCGACGAGGGCGGTGAAGCCTTCGGCGGTGGCCAGTCGGCGGGGGACGTCGGCGGGGAGGACGAGGGTGTCGCCCGCGCCGACGGTCAGGGTCTCGCCGGCCAGGGAGACGGTGGCCGAGCCGGTGAGGAGGGTCCAGATCTGCTCGGTGTCCATGGCATGCAGCGGGCCCTGCCGGTCGGCGGGCATCTCGACCCGCCACTGGGCGAGGGCGGTCGCGCCCTGGGTGGGCGAGGCGAGGGTGGTCATGACGGCGTTCGGGGTCTCGATGCGACGGGCGTCGGCGGAGCGGATCACGGGCATGGCGGAGGAACCCCTTAAGATGGACAATGACGTTGCCTATATGGTCAATGAGGTTGTCTATTGTGTCAAGTGACCCCGCCCCGCCCGGCTTCGAGCTGCCGCTGCGCCTGCTGCTCGCCTTCCGGACGATCATCGACGAGCTGCACGAGCGCATCGCCCGCGAGGGGCACCCGGATCTGCGGCCGATGTACGGCTTCGTCTTCCAGGCGATCGGCCCGCAGGGCACCACCGCTGTCGAGCTCGGCCGTCGGCTCGGCGTCTCCAAGCAGGCGGCGGGCAAGACCGTCGATAACCTGGAGCAGCTCGGCTACGTCGAGCGCGGCAGCGACCCGGCCGACGCCCGCCGCAAGGTGGTCCGGCTCACCGACCGGGGTGTGGACTGCCTGGTGCGCTCGGCGCGGATCTTCGACGAGCTGCGCGCGGAGTGGTCGGAAACCCTCGGTGAGGAGCAGCTCCGCCGGATCGAGGACGGCCTGCGGCAGCTCGCCCCCGGGGACCCCTTCCGGCTCGACACCCCTCGTTGGTTCGGCACTCCGTAGGCAACTGCCTAGAACGACCGGCCTTCGCCGTAGTACGGCGGCTGGGGGCCGAGGGGTGGGTCGGGGCGGTCGCGCCGGCCGGCGCAGAGGGCGGTGCTGAGTCGGGTGAGGAGTTCGGCGAGGTCGTCGTACTGCTGCTCGTCCCAGTCGCCCAGCAGTTCCGCCAGCTGGGTGCGCCGGGCGTCGACCAGGCGCAGCGCGGCCTCCTCGCCGGGCTCGGTGAGGCGCAGGGGCAGGCCGCCGGTGCGGGCGGCGAGGCCCCGGCCCTCCACCTCGCGGGCGGCCGCCTCGACGACCGCGATCGGCACGATCCGCCGCTCGGCGAGTTCGGCGGGTTCCACCGAGCCGTGGTGGTGCATCTGGAGGAGCAGCCAGCTGGAGGCGGGCAGCAGGTCGAGTCCGGCGGTGGCGGTGATCCGCCGGAACAGGTCGCGCCGGGCCTCGCGGGTGCTCAGCACGGACAGGGCACGGGCGATCTCGTCCAGGGAGGACCGCTCGACCGGGTTGATCCCGATGGACTCGCTCAGGTCGGGCGCGGTCACCGTGGAGCGCAGCTTCTGCTCCCGCAGGAACAGCGACAGGACGAAGGCGACCACCGCGACGGGCACCGCGTACAGGAACACCCGGGTGATCGACTCGGCGTACGCGTGGTGGACCCCGGCCTGGGCGGCGGCGGGCAACCGGGTGATCAGCCGGGGGTCGGCGCCGATCTGCTCCGCCCGGAAGCCCGGCGGCAGCGGCTGGCCGGCCAGGGCGTCGGCGAGCCGGGAGCGCAGGCCGGCGGCGAAGATCGTGCCGAAGATGGAGACGCCGAAGGAGGCGCCGATGGAGCGGAAGAAGGTGGCGCCGGCGGTGGCCACGCCGAGGTCCTGGTAGCCGACCGAGTTCTGCACGATCAGCACCAGCACCTGCATCACCAGGCCCAGCCCGAGTCCGAAGACCAGGAAGTAGAGGCTCATCTCACCGGTGCCGCTGTGTTCGTCCAGCCGGGAGAGCAGCAGCAGTCCGATCGTGGTGACGGCCGTCCCGGCGATCGGGAAGATCCGGTAGCGGCCGGTGCGGGCGACGACCTGGCCGGAGCCGATCGACGTGAGCAGCATGCCGAGCACCATCGGCAGCATGTGGATGCCGGACATGGTGGGCGAGACCTGCTGGACGACCTGGAGGAAGGTCGGCAGGTAGGTGAGCGCGCCGAACATCGCGAACCCGACCACGAAGGAGATCACCGCGACCAGGCTGAAGGTCCGCGAGCGGAACAGCCGCAGCGGCAGGACGGGTTCGACGGCCGTCCGCTCCACCTCGACGAAGGCGAGCAGCAGCACCAGCCCGAGCACTCCGAGGCCCACGATCTGCCAGGAGCTCCAGGCCCAGGTGGTGCCGCCGAGCGAGGTCATCAGCACCAGGCAGGTGGCGACGGCGGCGATCAGCGTGGTGCCCAGGTAGTCGATCCGGTGGTCGCGCCGGACCTCCAGCCCGTGCAGCACGGCGGCGATCACCACCAGGGCGACCACGCCGATCGGCAGGTTGACGTAGAAGACCCAGCGCCAGCTGAGGTGGTCGACGAACAGGCCGCCGAGCAGCGGTCCGAGCACGCTGGTGACGCCGAAGACGGCGCCGAAGACGCCCTGGTACTTGCCACGGTCCCGGGGCGCGACGAGGTCGCCGACGATCGCCTGGGAGAGCACCATCAGGCCACCGCCCCCCAGGCCCTGGAGGGCCCGGAAGGCGATCAACTCGCCCATGTTCTGGGCGAGTCCGCAGAGCACCGAGCCGATCAGGAAGATCACGATGGAGGCCTGGAAGAACCTCTTCCGGCCGTACATGTCGCCGAGCTTGCCCCACAGCGGGGTGGCGGCGGTGGAGGCCAGCAGGTAGGCGGTGACCACCCAGGACAGGTGGTCCAGGCCGCCGAGGTCGCTGACGATGGTGGGCAGCGCGGTGGAGACGATGGTCTGATCGAGGGCGGCGAGCAGCATCGCCAGCAGCAGGGCGCCGATCGGCACCCAGAGGTTGGGGGCGGTGACCTCCGGCGGGCCGGGCTCGGGCTCCGGGCCCCGGCCGGAGGTCGGGGGAGGGTCCGTCATGGCGTCTCCGTAGCGTCGCGGGGTTGCGGGGCCGGACGACCGGACGCCCGGTGGATGATCACTCCCGGTTCCCCATGCTGGCAGATATGTCCTGGTTTGCGCCGCCCGGTTGAGCCGAACGTAAGCACCGGGCCCGTCCCGCGCCCTCCGGCGGTTTCCCCGGGGCCCAACCACCACCAACCGGCACAACACCCCCGCCGGGGGACGGACGCCCCTGTCCACCCTCCGGGACGTCCTGCATAATCAGGCCCGATCGCGAGACCCGAGAACCGAGGAGGACCGGCCGATGCCGGACCAGCACTGCCCGACGTGCGGCACCGCCCGCTCCACCGGGTGCGGCTGCCTCCCCGACCGGAGCCTCGACGAGACCGCCGTCCTCCCCCACCTGGAGGGCCCGCCGCTGGTCCGCCCGTACGTGCCCCAGGTGTCCGGGCAGGTCGTGGACGAGCCGCTGCCGGCCGCCGACCCGTTCGCGACCACCGTCCTGCCGCCGGTCCAGCCGGGCCCCCAGGGCAGACCGGGCACGCCGCCGCTCGGGCCGGACGCGGACGCCTACGCGACGACCGTCCTGCCGCCCGTCCCCGGCCCCGCGCCGGACGCGTACGCCGCCGGTGCCACCACCGTTCTCCCCACGGTCCAGCCGCATCCGCCCGTCCAGCCCGGCGCCGGGGACGACCTCGGCTACTTCCCGTTCGACAACGGGGGGCCCGAGCCCGGCTCCGCCGCCGCCGGCGGACGGGCCGCGCGACGGGCCGCCGAGCAGGCCGATCGGAGCCCGTTCGCCCGGCACAAGGGGCTGATCGCGGGCGTCGGCGCCGGCCTGCTGGCGCTGACCGTGGGCCTCGCGTACGCCGTGACGCCCTCCGCCCAGCCGACCCACCAGGCGGAGCCGGTGCCCGTCACCACGCTCGCGCCCGCCCCGGTGGACCCGCCGACCCTGGCCGCCCCGGCGACCAGTGCCCCGGCGCCGACCACCGACGCACCGAGCCCCACCCCGACCCGTTCGGCCAGACCCAGCCCGACCAGGACGCCCACCCCCACCCCGACCCGCTCTGCGACGCCGACCCCCACCCCGACGCCCACGCCGACCCCGACGCCCACCCCCACGCCGACGCCCACCCCGACGCCGCGACTGCTCCAGCTCGGGATGAGCGGGCCCGACGTCCGGGCGATGCAGCAGCAGCTGGTCAACGCCGCGTGCGGATTCGTCGACAAGTCGATCGTCACGGGCACCTTTGACGACTGGACCCGGTCGACGCTGCAGGAATACCAGCGCGAGAACCGCATCAAGGGCGAGAACGGCGTCTACGGCCCCAAGACCCAGGCCGTGCTGAGCGCCGACCCGGGCTGCTGAGCCCCGCCGCCGGCAGGGGGGTCACCGTCAGCCGGTGATCGCCCCGAAGATGCTGACCCCGGCCAGCACCACCATGATCGCCGCCGCCACCCGGATGATCAGCTTCATCGGCACGTGCTTGAGCAGCTTCTGCCCGCCCACGATGGCGATCCCGCCGACCGCGCACAGCGCCAGCCAGGAGCCGAGGCCGACGGCCAGCGGATCTGCGTACTTGGCGGCCAGGTTGGCGGTCATGATCTGGGTCAGGTCGCCGAACTCGGCGACCGCGACGACGACGAAGCTGGTCCCGGCCACCTTCCAGAAACGGTTCGAGGACGGCTCCTTGGCCGCGTGCTCGTCCTCGTCCTCGCCGCCGTGGAACAACAGCATTGCCGCGCCGACCAGGAACAGCACGCCGGTGATGCCCTCCACCCAACGGTGCGGCAGCAGCGAGAGCAGGTGCCCGGCGACCAGCGCCAGCACCACCTGGAGCAGCATGGCGGCGGCGACGCCCGCGAAGACGTAGCTCGCCCGGTACTTGGTGCCGAGCACCAGGCTGGCCAGCGCGGTCTTGTCCGGCAGCTCCGCCAGGAAGATGATGCCGAACGTCAACGCGGCAATGGTCAGACTCATCGGAGGAATCCCTCGGTCGGGCCGTCCGGCCTCCGCAGGTCCGTCAGGGGACGCTTCGGCCCGACAGCACTGGAAACGGTCACAGCACTGCGGCCGAAGGTCTCGCCGGCAGCCGCCAACCGAGCGGTGCCCCGGGCGCCGGGCCCGTGGGGGCCAGTATGTCGACGGTCCGGTGGAGGGCTACTCCCCTTCAACGCGCCCCAGCCTACCCGACGCCGCCGACCGCCCCGGCCGTCACGAGCCCCCGCCCGACCAGCTCCAGCACCACGACGATCGCGACCGACTCCACCGCGAGCAACCCGATCAGCACGAACAGCTGCACCGCCCCCGCCTGGACCGGCGAGGCGCCGCCGAGCAGCATGCCGACGAAGGCGCCGGGCAGGGTGACCAGGCCGACCGTCCGGGTCTGGTCCAGCGCCGGGACCAGCGAGGTCGCGGCCGCCGTACGGCAGATCTCCAACCGCGCGTCCCGCTCGTCGAAGCCGAGCGCCAGCGCAGCCTCCACCTCGCCGCGCCGCTGCCGCAGCTCGTCCAGGGCGCGCCGCCCGGCGAGCGAGGTGGCGGTGAGCGCGCCGCCGATCAGGATCCCGGCGACCGGGATCACCGACAGGCCCCTGGGCGGCAGCAGCCCGACACCCAGCAGCAGGGCGAGCACCGGCAGCACCCCGGCGCCGATCGGGGCGGCCGCCCAGACCCAGCCCGGGCCCGGGGTCATCCGCCGCCCGGCGGTGTGCACCGCGACGGTGAACATCAGCAGCACGAACAGCGCCGACCACCACCGCGAGCCGACCACCCAGGAGATCACCGCGGCGACGGCCGCGAGCTGGACGACCGCCCGCAGCCCGGCCCGCGCCACCGCCCGCCCGTGACCGAGCAGGCCCCACCCGGCCACCGCCACGGCGGCCAGCAGCAGCGCCGCGGTGACCACTCCGAGCGCCGGGGTGACCGGCAACAGCTGCCCGCCGGACGCCGCCGACGGCACCGGCGTCAGATCCAGCTGGTGAACCACATCCGGTCCTGCCAGGACGACATCGGGATCACCTCCGCCGTGTACAGCGGGTAGAAGAAGGCGAAGCAGCCGACGATCGCGAGCACGATCAGCCCGGCCCCGATCGCCCCGTACCGGCGGCGCTCGGGGCTGCAGCCCGCCGGGCCGAGGATCGCGCCCAGCATCTGGGCGACGGCCAGGCACAGGAACGGCACCAGCACGACCATGTAGAAGGAGAAGATCGTCCGCTCCTGGTACTGGAACCAGGGCAGGTAGATCCCGGCCACCGCGCACAGCACGGCGCCCGAGCGCCAGTCCCGGCGGAAGAACCAGCGCCACAGCAGGTAGACCAGCGCGAAGCAGGCCGCCCACCACAGGAACGGGGTGCCCAGGCCCAGGATCTGCGCCGCGCAGCCGCCGGAGGAGGTGCAGCCGCGCGTCCCGGTCGGGATCTGCTCCCAGTACATCGAGACCGGGCGGCCGTCGACCAGCCAGGCGAAGGGGTTGGACTGGTAGGTGTGCGGGGTGCTCAGGCCGGTGTTGAAGTCGTACATCTGCGAGTGGTAGTGCCACAGGCTGCGCAGCGGCGCGGGCACCCAGCTCATCGAGACCTGTGGCAGCGGGATGCCGAAGGCGTGGTCCGGGGAGAGCCCGGCGCGGCCGTCCGCCCAGTGCCGGTCGTAGCCGCCCTCGCCGTTCGCGCCGCTGGCCAGCCAGCCGCTCCAGGCCCCGACGTACACCACCAGGGCGGAGCCGACCATGGCGAGGAAGGCGGGTACGGCGTCCCGGCGCAGCATGGAGCGCCAGGGGTGGCGGGCGCCGGCGCCGCGGCGGCCGGACTGGTCCCACAGCACGGTCAGGACGCCGAAGGCGGCGAGGATCGGGGCGCCGTTCCACTTGACCGCGCAGGCCGCGCCGATGAGCACCCCGGCGGCGATCCGCCAGGGGCGCAGCCCGAGCCGCACGGTGTCGCCGTCGTCACCGGCCTCGGCGGCAAGGGCCAGCCGGGCGCGGGCGTGGTCGCGGTCGATCAGCAGGGCGCCGAAGGAGGCGAGCACGAAGAACATCTGGATGCCGTCCAGCAGACCGACCCGGCTCATCACCAACTGGAGGCCGTCGACGGACATCAGCAGGGCGGCGGCGCAGCCGACCAGCGTGGAGCCGAAGAGCCGGCGACCGATCCGGGCCAGCATCAGCACGGTGACGGTGCCGAGCAGGGCGGTCATGAACCGCCAGCCGAAGGGGTGCAGCCCGAACAGCTGCTCGCCGATCGTCATCACCCATTTGCCGAGCGGCGGGTGGGCGATGAACTCGGGCGCGGAGCTGAGCGGGATGGACTGCGGGACGGCCAGGATGTCGGTGTTGGCGTGGTCGGGCCAGGTGCCCTCGTAGCCCTGCTGGAGCAGGGACCAGGCGTCCTTGGGGTAGTACGTCTCGTCGAAGACGAAGGCGTTGGGATAGCCGAGGTGCCAGAACCGGAGCAGGCCGGCGAAGATCGCGATGCCGATCGGGCCGAGCCAGCCGGAGCGGTCGGCGGCCCAGCGCAGCAGCCCGCGCGGGGCCGGGGCCGGGTCCGGTTCGGCGGTGGCCGGGGCCGCCGGGGGGTGCGTGAGCGCCGCTTGCGTCATAGCCTGCCGATTCGCCTGTCTGCGGGGCCCGCGGGTGCTGTACCGGGCCCGGGTCTGCTGCCCGAGCCGGGGCCGGGGCGGTCAACAGCCACTGACATTATGTGGCGGTGCCCGGGAAGCCAAGCGCAACGGGCGCCGACCAGGTGACCTGGCCGACGCCCGTCTCGAACACCGTTACGGGCACCGTCACGCGGCGGTCTGCAGCTCCCGGACCGGGGCCGCGGTGCGGACCACTGCCGGGGCCGCGTTGTCCTGCTCCGCCGTGAGGTACGGGCGCAGCCGCAGCGCCAGCAGGACGATCAGCAGCGTCGAGCCCGCCATGGCGGCGAGGTAGAGCGGCCAGGTGCCGGAGCCGACCAGCAGCACGCCTACGGCCGGGCCGACCGCGATCGCGATCTGCTTCACCAGTGCGTACCCGGCGTTGTAGGTGCCGAGCAGCCGGGCCGGGGCGAGGTCCGCGACCATCGGGCCCATGGTGGGCGCCAGCAGCGACTCGCCGACGCCGAAGAGGGCGTAGATCGAGACGATGGCGACCGTGGCAGCCATGGTCTCGGTCCGGATCAGGCCGGCCACCAGGGCCATCGCCCAGGCACCGAGCCAGACCACGCCGGCCGCGGCCATCGCGGTGGTGCGGCGGCGGCGCGCGGTGATCCGCACCATGAACATCTGCAGCACCACGATGGTCACCGCGTTGGCACCGATCGCGAAGCCCAGGGTGGAGGGCGCGGTGCCGACGGTGTCGGTGGCGAAGGCCGCGACGCCGGACTCGAACTGGCCGTAGCAGGTGAAGAAGATCAGCCCGGCGAGGACGCTGAGCCGCACCATCGCCTTGTCGGCGAACAGGGCGCGCAGGCCGGTCGGGCCGTCGTTCTTCTCCTGGACGACGCTCAGCTGGGCCATCGGGCCGTAACCATTGGAAACGTGGGCGGTGCCGGTGACCAGGGCCAGGCCGAGGAAGGTGGCCGCCTCGATGGTGAACAGCCGGGTGAGACTGGCCGGGTCGGCGATGTTCACGATCTGCCCGCCGACCAGCGCGCCGATGCCCATGCCCAGGTTGACCAGGGTGAACTGCAGCGCGAAGGCGTGCGAGCGGGTCGCCGCCGTCGAGCAGCGGACGATCATCGTGGCGAGCGCCGGCTGGCAGGTGGTGACACCCGCGCCGAACAGGAACGAGGAGACCAGCAGGGCCGGCGTACCGGTGGCGTGACCGAAGGCGAACGCGCCGGTGGCGGCCAGGCCCGCGCCCGCCAGCAGCACCGGACGGGGACCGTACCGGTCGATGCCGCGCCCGGTGAACGGGAGGACGGCGAGCGCCGCCAGCGCGAAGACGGTGAACACCATCCCCGCCGCCAGCGAGCCCAGCCCGCGCACCTGGTCCACGTACACGAACATGTACGGCATCGTGAATCCGCTGCCGAAAGCACTGAGCGCGTTGCCGATCTGGACGCGGCGCAGCGGGCCGCCCGCTCCACGCTGCTGCCTCTGCTGCTTCACCGTGCCGGTCACCGTGCACATCCCTTCCTGGTTTCGACTGGAACTCTTAAGCCCAGAAGATTTCAGACCTAAACTGTGACGAGATAAAGTCTTAGCACCGGAAGGCTGCGGAGTCAAAGGCTTAAGGAGTGCACGCCCGTGCGACACTGGTCCGCATGACTACGGACAAGCCGTCGCCGGCTGCCGACAAGCCTCCGCGGGCCACTCCGCTGGAGTTCGGCATCGCCGAGCAAGTGGCCCTGTACCAGCGGGAGTTCCCCACTGTCGACCCTCAGGTCGAGACGATCGTGCAGACCCTCAACCGGGTCTCCCGGCGGATGGGCGTGGCGTACGACCGGCAGCTGACCGTGCTCGGAATCACCTCCGCCGAGTGGGAGGTGCTCAAGGCGCTGGTGGTGAGCGGCAGCCCGTACCGGCTGGGGCCGGGCGAGCTGGCCAAGCGGCTGGGGCTCACCCCGGCCGCGATGACCCACCGGATCGACCGGATGGTGGCCGAGGACCTGGTCACCCGGGAGCGGGACGAGTCCAACCGGGTGCGGGTGATCATCGAGCTGACCGAGAACGGCCGCGACAAGTGGCTGGAGTCGATGCGGATGGCGGCGGTGTTCGAGGAGGAGCTGCTGCAGGACCTCGCGGGCGAGGAGCGCGCCGCGTTGTCCGGCCTGCTGGCCCGGATGCTGCGGCGGATCGAGGAGAGCCAGCCGGACGCGCTCGGGCGCACGGCCGACCTGGCGCCGTAGCGGCCGGACACGGCGGAACGCACGGGTCCGGCCCGCCGGGGGGATGCTCCCCCGGCGGGCCGGACCCGTGCTCGTTCAGGTGCCGCGAGGTCCGTCGGGCCCTCGGGCGGTCAGCCGCTCAGCAGGGACCGTTGTCGGCCCAGACGCCCCACTGGCCGCTCTGGGTCGGATCTTCGCCCTTGGTCCACCACTTGTTGGTGTAGTAGTGGCCCTTCCACGAGACCTTGGTGCCGCCGGCCGCGTAGGTGGCGTTCGGGTCCCAGCTCGGGGCGGCCGAGCAGGTGGCCGGCGGGGTCGGAGTGCCGGTCGGAGTGCCGGTCGGGGTCCCGGTGGGCGTGCCGGTCGGGGTGCCGGTGGGCGTGCCGGTCGGGGTCTGGGTCGGCGTCGGGGTGCCGGTCGGCGGGGCCGGGCAGCCGGCGGCGGAGCCGTTGGTGGCGCTCACCATCTTGTCGAACAGGGTGGTGTTGGTGCCCAGGTCGTACAGCGAGAAGGCGAAGGAGCCGCCGAGGCCGTTGCAGTGCGCGTAGTCGAGCTTGGCCTGGATGGACCGGGCGTCCTCACCGCTCCAGAAGGTGTTGCCGTCGTAGAAGTAGGTCGCCTTGGCGTCGTCGTCCCAGAAGGTCTTGGACGGGTTGTCGACGAAGCCGGCCAGCTCCTTGTACATCTGGATGCCCGCGACGTTGCCGGACATCGCGGCGCCGGCGGCCGGGGCGGTGGCGGGCTGGAAGAGGCCGTTCCTGCCGTTGTTCTGGACGCCGGTCCAGCCGCGGTAGTAGAACGGCACACCCATGTTGATCTTGTTGGCCGGGAAGCCGCCGGGGATGCCGTACTGGGCGTCGCCGACCGTCCACGCCTTGATGGCGTTGTCGATCGAGTACTTGCCGTTGCCCGGCTTGGCCGGGGTCGACGGGTCGTTCGGGCCGGAGTACAGCGGGGCCTGGTGGTTGGTCGGCCCCTGAGGGTCCCAACCGCCGTGCATGTCATAGGTCATGACGTCGAGGAAGGTCAGGTACTGACCGATCTTGTCGGTCTCGACGTTCATGATCTTGTCCTGGCCGGCGCCGACCGCCGCCGAGAGGGCGTAGGTCTTGTTGTCGGCCTTGCCCTGGGCGTCCAGCTGGTTGCGGAACTCCTGCAGCAGCAGGGTGAAGTTCTGCTTGTCGGCCGGGCTGGAGATGTTGCCGGTGTGGCCGCCGCCGCCCGGGTACTCCCAGTCGATGTCGATGCCGTCGAAGATGCCGGCACCCGTGCCCGGGCCGCCGTAGCCGGCGTCGGACGGGAGGTTGCCCTTGATGAACATGTCGATGCAGGACGAGACCAGGTGCTTGCGCGAGGCGTCCGTGGCGGCCGCCGACGAGAAGTACTTGGAGTAGGTCCAACCACCGATCGAGAGCAGGATCTTGAGGTTGGGGTTCTTCGCCTTCAGCTTCTTCAGCTGGTTGAAGTTGCCCGCGATCGGCTGGTTCCAGACGTCGCCGACGCCGTCCACCGAGATGTCCGCGCCGAAGCTCTTCTGGTAGTCGGCGAACGCGTCGGCCGCGCCGTCACCGGCGTTGGGGTTGTTGTCGTTGGTGTCGGCGGCCTTGGTCGCCTCGAAACAGCCCAGGTCGGTCGGGGAGATGTTGGCGAAGTCGTAGATCAGGTAGTCCAGCTTCCCGGCCACGCCGGTGTCCTGGATCGTCTTCGGGTAGTACGCGTTGGCGTACACCGACCACTGGTCGTAGTAGGCGACCTTGATGCCGCCGCTGGTGGCGGTAGCGCCGGTGGAGTTGGTGGTCGCGGCGCTGGCCGCGCCGCCGCCGGACAGCGCGAGGCCCGCGCCGAGCAGCAGGGAGGCGGTGGTGCCGGCCGCGATGACGGCCAGGCCCTTCGGGCGGCGCCGGCGGGCCCCGTCCGGAGCCGGGGTTCCGGCCCTTTCAATGCGTGAGCGCAGCATGGGTGCGTGACTCCTGGGTGTGGGGGTTCCGTCGCCCGGTGGGGTTGCACGTCCGGGTGGGGCCGGACGACCGGGACATGACAGATCAGGGGTGGGGAATCGAGCGGGCAGGCCTTGACGGACACGGACGGACACCGGGATGTGCCGAACCGGCGCCCCGGCACGAGACCGGTGACGCCGGTTCAGGGGCTCCCTGCACCTGGGCAATAAAAATGGACTAGACCAACTCGCCCGTCAAGAGGTGCCGTTGGCCTTGAGACCCGCTTAAGGTTCCGCACCCGCCCCGCACCCGCCCCGCCCCGTCCTCCCCCCACCCTCACTCCCGCCCCGAACCGGGCCCGAGCCGCGAGGGTTCAGTAGCGGACGGCGTTGGCCACCTCGGCCTTGACCGTGCCCGAGAGGTCGCGGTTGGCGTGCGCGACGGCCTGGGCGCTCTGGCCCGCGGCCACGTCCTGGACGGTCACCGCGGTCGCGTCCAGCAGCTTGCCGCCCTCGTCGGTGAAGTTCACCTGGATCACGTACCGGTACGACTGCTGCCCGTGGTTGGTGACGGTCAGCTGCACCTGGGCCTTGCCGTCCGAGCCGGTCGACACCGCCCCGACGGACACGTCCCCCTTGGCGTCCAGCCCGCCCTTGATCCCGGCGACGGCCGAGGAGGCCGCCGAGATCGCCGACGAGGCCGCGGCCTCCGCCGAGGCGATCGCCCCGCCCACTCCGCCGGCCGCCGAGGCCAGCTCCGACGCGGCGGAGGCGGCGGCGCTCGCCAGCTTCTGCGCCTCCCCGGCCGCCGAGGAGGCCGAGCTGCTCGCGCTCTTCCCGGAGGAGCAGCCGGCCAGCACCGCCGAACCCAGCGCGGCGGCGGCCAACACCGCTGCCGCCAAGCGATGATGACGCTTCGTCAGCCGGGTCGGGCGCTGCGCGGTGGGGCGCGGCCCGGAGGCGGCTCGGGTGAGCGGCTGGCGGTCCATGCGGTCCTCGTTCCTTCCCGGTGCCGGGCTGCCCGGCACACCTCCCCGCCCACCCTCCGAGCCGCCCGCCGCCCCCGCCAGCAGGGGTGCTGCCTCCGGGTGACTCAGGACGCTAGGACAGCCCGGAACCCTCCTGCGCGTCGGCCTCCACCGCCGCCCGCTCCTCGCGCAGCCGCACCAGGTGGCGGCGCCGCGCCACCGCGCCGTACGCGCCCGCCGCACTCGCCACGAAGGCCAGCACACCGACCCACGACCGGTCGAAGACGTGCCCGGTCAGGTGGTCCAGCGAGTACCGCCCCGGGCCGGCCAGGCCGATCGCCAGGCCGGTCGCACCGAGGAAGGCCGGGTACTCGTAGCCACCGGACATCGCGAAGAAGCCCGCCGGGGCGTGCACCGCCACCGCGCCGGCCATCGTCCCGGCCACCACCGCGCCGGCCGCCGGGGTGGCCAGCCCGGCCACCAGCAGCGCCCCGCCGCCCGCCTCGCCGACGCCCGCCGCGATGGCGCTCTCCCGGGCCGGGTGGAAGCCCATGTGGTCCATCGCCTGGGTGGTGCCCTCCAGGCCGCCACCACCGAACCAGCCGAACAGCTTCTGGGTGCCGTGCGCGATCAGCACCCCGCCGACCGCGCTGCGCAGGGCCAGCAGGCCCAGGTCCTTACGGTTCAGGCACATGTCGCATCCTCGTTTCCGCCACGGAGTGGCCGTACCGCCAAGGTGTGGTCGTACGTACCTCCATGGCACCCGAGAGCGCCCACCCGTTCGAGCCGGGACCGCCATCCGGGCGAATTCGCCCGTGGCCAGGAATGAACGGGCGGATGGGGGAGACTAACGCCACGCCCGACCGCGGACTACCTCTGCGTGGCCGTGCTCGCGCCGCTGATGCGGCGCACCCACAGCACCTCGCTGGAGGTGCCGTCCCCGCTGCTCGGGCTGCTGCTGGCGGCCGTCGGCGTGGAACTCTTCCTGGAGGGGCTGGCCGGGCTGGGGGCTCACCTGCCCGTAGCGCACTGAGCCCGCGGGATCGGCCCGCCGGATCGGCCCGCCGGTGGTCAGGCCGCGGCCAGGCAGGCCAGCACCTCGCCGATCCGCTCGCGCACCAGCGGGTCGGCGACCAGCCCGTCCGCGCCGACCGCGCCGCGCTCCAGCGGGATCCGGACGCAGGCCTCCGCCAGCACGGCCGCGCCGGTGTAGCCGAGGACGGTGCCCAGGGTGGCCTCGGCGCCCTGGCCGCGGCCCGGGGCGGCGCAGTTGATCCAGGCCGCGGGCTTGTCCGAGATCTCGACCCCGCCGACCGTCCAGTCCAGCAGGTTCTTGAACGAGCCCGGCAGCGTCCCGGCGTACTCGGGGGTGCAGAACAGCAGCGCGTCGGCCGCCTCGATCGCCGCCCGCAGCCCGGCCACCGGCTCCGGCAGCGGGTCGGTGTCGTGGTCCGGGTTGAAGTGCGGGAGCCCGGCCAGCCCGGCGTAGTACGTGGTCCGGACGCCCGGCAGGTCGCCGGCCACCGCGGCGGCGGTGCGCAGCACGGCCTCATTGGCGGAACCGGCCCGCAGACTCCCGGGCAGCAGCAGGATGTGGCGCTCGTTCGGCATGCCGAGGAACCTACTCCTTGACGTCCACGTCAAGGCCAGCCGCCGGCCGTCGGCCGCCGGTTCCCGGCAGGCGGCCGTCAGCTCGGCAGCAGCGGCCGCCAGGGCACCGGGCTGGAGAGGATCATCGAGCTGGCCGGCGGGCCGTAGCCGCCGAGCCGATCGCAGAGCGCCTCGAACTCGGCCATCGTGGCCACCGCGACCAGCAGCACGCAGCAGGCCCCGCCGGTGACCCGGTGCAGCTGGAGCACCTCCGGCCAGGTCGCCACATCGGGGTCGCGCAGCACGCAGCGCGGGCCGTAGCACTGGACCTGGACCAGCGCGGTGATCGGCAGCCCGGCCCGAGTGGGGTCGACGTGGGCGTGGTAGCCGCTGATCACCCCGTCCGCCTCCAGGCGGCGGACCCGTTCGGCCACCGCGGGTGCGGACAGGCTCACCCGGCGGGAGAGTTCGTTGTACGAGAGCCTGGCGTCGGCCTGCAGCTCGGCCAGCAGGCGGCGGTCGACGGCGTCCATGACGGCTCCCCGGAGCGGTTGTGATCAGCGGTTTTTCATTCGTAAAGCGGATCGACCGAATGCCTCGCGAACGACAGGTCGAAACGCGCTTACGGTGCCCGTCGACCATTCAAGCGGGACGTGCCACCGCCGCACAATGGGCACCCCGGTGGAACCAGGACGTCCGTCCGCTCCGCCGGCCCCGGGCGACGAGGCCCGGACGGACCAGGAGGAATCGGGATGGGGCACGACACGGTGGAGACACCCAACCTGTCGTTCGGTAGGGGCGGCCAGCCGGGTCGGGGCACCCCGTACGCGCAGTACGTGCGTCTGGAGGAGCTGCACAGCCTCCAGCACCCGCGCAGCAAGGAGCCGGCCGAGCTGTCGTTCATCGTCACCACGCAGGTGATGGAGCTGCTCTTCGACCTGCTGCGGCACGAGTGGACGACGGCCCGGCAGGCGCTGCGCGAGGACGACCTCACCGCCGCGCTGGCCGCGCTGCGCCGCGGCACCCACGTTCAGGACGTGCTGGTGGAGTCCTGGGACCTGCTGGCCACCATGACCCCGCAGGAGTTCAACTCCTTCCGCTCGCTGTTCGGCGAGGCCTCCGGCTTCCAGTCCTCGGCCTTCCTGCACCTGGAGTTCCTGCTCGGCAACAAGAACGCCGCGCTGCTGAACATGTACGACGGGATGCCCGAGACGCAGGCCGAGCTGACCGAGGCGCTGCGCTCCCCCGGCCTGTACGACGAGGTGCTCGGCCTGCTGGCCCGGCGCGGCCTGGCCGTGCACGCGGAGCCCTCGGAGCAGCGCTACCGCCCGTCCGAGGAGGTCGCGGCGGCCTGGCGCCGGGTGTACACCGAGCCGGAGTTCGCGGCCCTGCAGCCGCTCGGCGAGGCGCTGCTGGACGTGGCCGAGCGGGTCACCCGCTGGCGCCAGCGCCACCTGAGCTCGGTCAAGCGGACCATGGGCGCCAAGCCCGGCTCGGGCGGTTCCAGCGGGCTGACCTGGCTGCGCAAGGCGGCCGAGCAGGACGTGTTCCCGGAGCTGTGGACGATCAGGGACGAGCTGTGACCGAGTCGGTGGCGGAGGAGAGAACGGGCATGATCACGCGCGAGGAGTGCGCGGCGCTGGACGCCGTCGACCCGCTGGCGGCGTTCCGCAAGGAGTTCGCCCTGCCGGACGGGGTGATCTATCTGGACGGCAACTCGCTGGGCGCGCTGCCGGTGCGCACGCCGGAGCGGGTGGCGCAGGTGGTCGAGCAGGAGTGGGGCCGGGAGCTGATCCGCAGCTGGAACGACGCCGGCTGGTTCGAGCAGCCGTACCGGTTGGGGCGGCGGATCGCGCCGCTGATCGGGGCCGATCCGGCGGAGGTGGTCGTCTGCGACACCACCTCGGTGAACCTGTTCAAGGTGCTCTCGGCGGCGCTGGAGCTGCGCCCGGGGCGGCGCACCGTGCTCGGTGACGTCGAGGCCTTCCCCACCGACCTGTACATCGCCGAGGGCGTGACCGGTCTGGTCGAGGGCGGGCGCAGCGTGCTGATCCGCCCCGAGGAGCTGGACGGGCACCTGGACGGCGACGTCGCCGCGGTGGTCCTGTCGCACGTGGACTACCGCACCGGCGAGCTGCTGGACATGCCCGGGATCACCGCCCGGGTGCAGGCCGCGGGCGCCCTGATGATCTGGGACGTGTGCCACTCGGTCGGCGCGCTGCCGATCGAACTCGGCGCCGCGAACGCGGACTTCGCGATCGGCTGCACCTACAAATACCTGAACTCCGGCCCCGGCGCACCGGCCTTCCTGTACGTCGCCGCACGGCACCTGGCGGCCGGTCCGCGGCAGCCGCTGAGCGGCTGGTTCGGGCACGCCCGCCCGTTCGCCTTCGAGCCCGGGTACGACCCGAAGCCGGGCATCGGCCGCTTCCTGACCAGCTCGCCCTCGCTGCTCGGCCAGGCCGCCCTGGGCGCCTCGCTGGACATCTGGGAGCGCGCCGACCTGGCCGCCGTACGGGCGAAGAGCCTGGCTCTGACCGACCTGTTCATCTCGCTGGTCGAGGACCTGGACGGGGTCGAGGTGGTGACCCCGCGCGAGCACGCCCGGCGCGGCAGCCAGGTCGCGCTGCGGCACGCGGACGGCTACCCGGTGGTGCAGGCCCTGATCGCGCGCGGGGTGATCGGGGACTTCCGCGCGCCGGACCTGATGCGCTTCGGCTTCACTCCGCTCTACCTCTCGTACACCGAGGTGTGGGACGCGGCCCGGCAGCTGGCCGAGGTGCTGGCGAGCGGCGAGTGGCGGGATGAGCGCTTCTCCCGCCGGGGCGAGGTGACGTAACCGGACGACGGGGGAGCGAGCGCGCGGGCCCCTCGCACCGCCAGTGGACTAACGAACCGTCAGTTCGCCGACCAGCTTGCGGTAGACGTCGAAGGCGGGCTTGGGCGTGTAGTCGTCCCGCAGCAGGCCGAAGTGGTGGAACAGCCCCGGACCGGCACTGTCGGCGTCCCTGAGGGCGAAGAACGAGTAGCTACGGACGGCGAGCCGGTCGGCCAGTTCGGCCACCGCCCGGACCACCTGTTCCACCACCTCGGCCTGTCGCTCCTCGCTCCGCCCCGGGCCGGTGGGCCAGCCGTTCTCGCAGATCCGCAGCGGAACCGCCGGGCCGATCCCGGCCCGGGGCAGCGCGTCGTCGCGGAACCCGGTGACCACCGCCCGCACGGCTTCCGCGAGTCGGCCGCCCGGGACGGGGCGGAAGACGTCCGGGAAGAAGTCCAGGCCCACGTAGTCCAGGGCGCCGTGGAAGCGCTCGTCGGCGAGCTTTCCGAGCTCCGGCCAGAAGGTGTCGGCCGGGTCGAAGGACGGCACCGCGTTGAAGCCGACCGCGAGACCGTCGTAACCGCAGGCCAGCGCCTCCTCTTTGGCTGCGATGACGCCCTCGACCAGCGCCCGGCGCACGTTCGGGATGCTGCCGTCCAGGACGGGGAGGTCCAGGTTGGGCTCCTCGCAGATCTGCACGACGGCGAGGCGGGGACCCTCGGTCCGGACGACCTGCCGGACGTAGTCCGTCCAGCCGTCCAACTCGCCGCTGCGGACGCCGAATTGCAGCACCAGCTCAAGCTTCCTCCCGTCCGTCGCGTACTGCTCGGGCCGCTTCGGGGTGCGGTGCTCGTCAGCCGCGTACGAGCGGTAGGCGCGGACCAGGAACTCCGGTTCGTCGCCCTGGAGTTCGCGCAGTGCGGCGGTGATCCGGGCGGGATCGTCGGGGCGAACCGGCTCGATCAGGCCGGTCTCGTCGCCGAGCGACCCGCCGGGGTAGATGCCGAAGGTGAAAGTCATGCGGACACCGTAGCGGATATTTTTGGTGTCACTGCAAGTTTTAAGTGACACCATGATTTGGCAGTAGGATCCCGCTATGGGACTTCGCGAACTCAAGAAGCAGCAGACCCGGGAGCTCCTGGCCGACACCGCCATGGGCCTGTTCGCCGAGCGCGGCTTCGAGCAGGTCACCGTGGTCGAGGTGGCCCGGGCCGCCGGGGTCTCGCCCAACACGGTCTTCAACTACTTCCCGACCAAGGAGGACCTGTTCTTCGACCGGCAGGACGAAGTGGCCGCCCACCTGGCCGAGGTGGTCCGACGGCGGCCGGCCGGTAGCTCCGCCATGGACGCCGTACGGGCCGACCTGCTGGCGGGCGTCGCCGACGGGGAACCGACGGTCGGGCTGAACCCCGAGGTGAGCACGTTCTGGCGGATCATCGCGGACAGCCCGGCACTGCGGGCCCGACTGCTGGAACTCGGCGAGCGCGCCGAGGCGGAGCTGGCGGCCGTCCTCGCCGAGGAGTCGGGGGCCGACCCGGAGGACCCGCTCCCCCGGGTGGTCGCGGGCGCCGTCGCCGGGGCCCACCGGGCGGTGCTCGCCGAGATCCGGCGGGCGATGGTCGCCGGGGAACCGGCCGGGGCGGTGCGGGAGCGGGTCGAGGCGGCGGTGGAACGGGCCTTCGGGCTGCTCGACTCGGGGCTCGCGGGGTATCCGGCCTCTCACGGCGGTCGTTCTGTGATCCGGCGAACCGGTGGCCTGACCCATCGACAATTCCTCCGCGCATAGAAAAGGGCAGGTATGGATGACCTGCCATGTTCCGTATTATCAGCTGTCAATCTCATAGATTCGGGACATCCAACCCCAAAACGGGCTATTCACACCTCACGGCCCCTCAGATCGGATACGAAAGTCCTTCGAACAGCCCAAGGGGTTAGGTTGGACGGCATGACCACCGAGGCCCAGGAGCAGGGCGCGCCGCTCGTCGCCGTCGCGTCCGCCGACGCCGTACTGCGGCACCCCGAAGCGGGCGAGCACCTGCTCACCGAGATCGAGCGGGCGCGCGCCGCGCGCTTCCGGCAGGAGTCCGGACGGGCCGACTTCGTCGCCGGGCACGTCCTGGTCCGGCTCTGCGCCGCCCGGCTGCTCGGCGTTCCGGCGGCCGGGCTGGTCCTCGCCCAGGAGTGCCCGGACTGCGGCCTGGCCGACCACGGCAAGCCCTACCTGCCGGACCACCCCGGGGTGCAGGTGAGCCTGTCCCACACCCGGGGCGTGGTCGCGGCCGGGGCGGGCCACCAGCCCGTCGGCGTGGACGTCGAGCTGGCCGCCCGGGGCGGCTCGCTGGGCGCGGTCGCCCGCCGGGTCCTCGCCCCGGCCGAACTGGCACTGGTCGAGGCCGCCCCGGAGCCGAACCGGGCGTTCCTGCGGCAGTGGGTGCGAAAGGAGTCGCTGATCAAGATCGGACGGGCCACCCTGGACACCCTCGGGCAGGTCGACATGTCCGCCCTGCCGCTGGACGTCCCGCCCGGCGCCCCGCTGCGCAGCCGGTTCGAGGACCTCCACCTGCTCGACTGGACCGACCCCGAGCACGGCGCCGCCGTCGCGGCCGTCAGCACCGCCCCGCCGCGCATCGTGGAGCTGGTCCCGGCGGGCTGAGCCGGGCGAGGCCGGGCGAGGGCACCCGAGCGCGGGGCCGGTGAATAAGCGGTGTTAGCGTGCCTGGTCGTGGGCACGCCGACCGCGCACGCCCGCCGACCCCAGCTGCCCACCGGATCAAAGGGTGCCCCGCCATGGCCAAGTTCCTGCTGAGCCTGCACGTCCTCGCGTCGGTCCTGTTCATAGGCCCGGTCGCGGTGGCCGTCAGCATGTTCCCGCGCCGGGCGAAGGCCGCCCTGGCCGGCGGACCGGACCAGGCCTCGGACGCGGGCGTGCTGCGCGTCCTGCACCGGATCACCCAGGTCTACGCCCTGCTCGGCGTCGCGGTGCCGGTGCTGGGCATCGGCCTGGCCCAGGTGATGGACGTGCTCGGCCAGTCCTGGCTAATCGCCTCGATGATCCTCACCGCGGTCGCCGCGCTCTCGCTGCTGCTCTTCGTCCTGCCCGGCCAGCAGGCCGCCGTGGACGCGCTCGGCCTCGCCCCGGAGGACGAGCAGCGCACCAAGGCCGTCAGCGGCCTGCGGATGCTGCCGATGACCGCCGGGGTGTTCAACCTGCTGTGGGCCGTGGTCGTGGTGCTGATGGTCATCCGCCCGGGCTCGTCCACCGGCGTCTGATCCGCACCGCCCCCTCCCGCGGGCCGGGCCCGTTCGAGTACCGTCCTCGATCATGACGATCATGGCGGGCATGGGCAGCCCGACGGGGACCGGCGTCGGCCCGCTGCTGCGCGGCTGGCGGGAACGGCGACAGCTCAGCCAACAGCACCTCGCGCTGCGGGCGGACTGCTCGGCCAGGCACCTCAGCTTCGTCGAGAACGGCCGCTCCCACCCGAGCCGGGAGCTGGTGCTGCGGCTGGCCGAACAGCTGGACATCCCGGTGCGCGAGCGCAACACCCTGCTGCTCGCGGCCGGGTACGCCCCGCACTTCCCCGAAACGCCGTTGGACGACCCGTCGATGGACGCGCTGCGCGGGGGCATCGAGCGGCTGCTCGCCGCCCACGACCCGTACCCGGCGCTGGTGGTCGACGGGGACTTCCGGGTGCTGGCGGCCAACCGCGCGCTCGCCCTGCTGCTCGACGGCGTCGCCCCGCACCTGCTGCGGCCGCCGTTCAACGCGGTCCGGATCGCCCTCCACCCCGACGGGCTGGCGCCGTGGATCGTCAACCACCGGCAGTGGCGCGGGCACCTGCTGGAACGGCTGGAACAGCAGGTGGAGCTGGTCGGCACCGAGTCGCTGCGGCGGCTGCGGGAGGAGGTCGGCGGCTACCCCGAGCCGGCCGGCGACCCGGCGGACCCGGCTGATCCGGCGGAGGGCGTCGGGGAGGTCGGCCGTCCCGTCGCGCTGCCGCTGCGGCTGCGGCACGAGGGCCGGGTGCTGTCCTTCCTGTCGACGGTCACGACCTTCGGCACACCGCTGGACGTGACCGTCTCCGAACTGGCCCTGGAGACCTTCCTGCCGGCCGACGCGGAGACGGACCGCTTCCTGCGGTCCGCGGTGGGCCCGGACCGCTGACGGCCGCCCCGCCTCAGGCCATGCGGCGGCGTGCTCACGGGCGGCGCGGCCGGTGCAGCAGCACGCCCGCCCGCTTCACCGCGCGGGCGGTGATCGTGGTCTCGGCGCGGGTCACCCCGAGCGGGCCGAGGGTGTCAGTGAGGAAGCGGTAGAGGCCGCCGTGGTCCGGGCAGAACAGCGTGGCCAGCAGGTTGGTCGGGCCGCTGGTGGCGAAGACGCCGTGCACCTGGGGGTGGCGGGCCAGCTCGGCGCCGACCTCGGCGAGCCGGCCGGGCGGCACGTCCAGCCAGAGGTTGGCGTCCACGGCCATGCCGAGCAACCGGGGGTCCACGGTGGCGTGGGTGCGCAGCAGCCCGAGCCGGTCCAGCCGGTGCAGCCGGCGCCGTACGGTCGACTCGGGTGCGTCGACCGCTCCGGCCAGCACGGCGTGGGACTGCCGGGCGTCCTCGCCCAGACGTTCCAGCAGGGCGCGGTCGAGGTCGTCCAGCGGCGGGGGCGTGGCGGGGCGCGGCGCCGGGGGCCGGGCGAGTGCGGCGGCCTCCTCGTCGGTCAGCCAGCCGGCCTGCCACTGACCGGCGTCCGCGAAGGCGTGCAGAACGGCGTGGGTGGTGGTCTCGGTGACGGCGCCGGTCGCGGGCAGCTGTCCGTAGAGCAGGCGGTCGCGGGCACCGGCGTCGCTCATCATCACGGCGCCGACCTCGTGGCCGCCGAGCATCACGTCGACGAAGGGGATGTCGGAGCGGTCGGCCAGCGCCTGGGCGATGGCGTCCACCCGGCCGCGCAGCACCCGGACCCGCAGCAGCAGCGCGCCCACGGCGGCGTCCTCGACGTCGGGCATCCGGACCACCTGCAGCACCCCGGCCTGGCGCATCCGGCCCAGCCGGCGGGTGACCGTCCGGGCGGAGACCCCCAGCACCTCGGCGATCCGGCCGGGCTCGGCCCGTCCGTCCAGCTGCAGCGCACAGACCAGGCGGCGGTCGAGGAGGTCCAGCACGGTGTCCGGATCGGTCGTGGCGAGATTCATGGATGTCCGATCTCCGTCGCTTCTCCGCGCTTGAGCGTCCTGTTCGGCAGCCCTGACGGTACTCCTTGTCCTGTTCGGCCGGAACGGACCGGCCCGCGGAAGCGATCGAGTCGAGGAGTACGACATGACGGAGTACGGCGTGGAGCTGTGGACCCTGGCGGAGGCCGTGGAGGCGGCGGTGCGCGGGGTCGGCGCCGAGCTGGCGGCCGGTCGGTCGACCGAGCCGACCCCGGAGCGGACGGCCGAGGAGGCGATGGCGCGGTTCGCGGAGCTGGACGGCCCGGCCGCCGCCGAGCTGCGCGAGCGGCTGAGCGCGCTGCGCCCGCAGGCCGGGTGGGTGCCGGAGGAGCTGGACGGGGTGCCCGCCGAGGGCGAGTGGTGGGTGTGCGACGCCACCGACGGCGCGGTGCAGTACCTGCTCGGGCAGCCGCACTGGGCGGTGACGGCGACGCTGGTGCGTGACGGTGCGGCGGTGCTGGCCGTGGTGCACGCCCCGGAGCTGTTCGGTGCGGGCCGGACCTACCGGGCGGTGCTGGGCGGCGGGGCGCAGCTGGACGGTCGGCCGATCGCGCCGCTGGAGCGCGAGTTGGCGGCCACCGTGGCCGCCACCAGCCAGCCGCCGCTGGTGGCCGCCGACCCGGTGGCGCTGCGCCGGGCCGGCGAGTCGCTGTCCGCGATGGTGGGCGCGGTGCTGGCGGTGCGCAACCTCGGCCCGACCGCCCTGCAGGTGGCCCAGGTCGGCTCCGGGCACCTGGCGCTGTTCTGGGAGTACGGGCAGGACGCGGGCAACCTGCTGCCCGGAGCACTGATCGCGAGCGAGGCGGGCGCGGCGGTGACGGACGCCGCCGGGGCGGCCTGGACGGCCGACTCGGACAGCTTCCTGGTCGCCGCGCCCGGTCTGCACGCGGACGCGGTGGGCGTGCTGCGCGTCGTCAGGTGAGGCCGAATGACCTCGTCAGCCGAGCTCGAACAGGACGGCCGCGTTGTCGTGGCAGACCGCCCGCAGCCACTCCTCCCCCAGCCCCAGCCCGGCCAGCGCCTCCAGCTGGTGGACGTACCGGTACGGGATGTTGGGGAAGTCGCTGCCCAGCAGGATGCGCTCGCGCAGCCCGCGCAGGCGCGGCAGTTCGTCGCGCGGGAACGGGGCGTCGGCCTCGGCGAAGTCGGTGAACGCCATGGTGGTGTCCAGCCGGACGGCCGGGTGGCGCTCGGCCAGGTCGAGGAAGTCTCGGTACTCGGACATGCCGAGGTGGGCGACCACCAGGACCAGACGGGGGTGCCGGTCCAGCACCGCGCCGATCGGCCCCGGGCCGGTGAACTTGCCCGGCACCGGGCCGGATCCGCAGTGGGTGACCACTGGGGCGCCGGTTTCCGCGAGCAGGCCCCAGACCTCGTCCAGCCGGGCGTCCGTCGGGTCGTAGCCGCCGACCTGGAGGTGCGCCTTGAACACCCGGGCGCCGTCCTCGATCGCCCGCGCCACGTAACCGGCCGCCCCGGGTTCGGGAAAGAAGGTCGCGGTGTGCAGGCAGTCCGGGGTGCGGGCGGCGAAGTCGGCGGCCCAGGCGTTCAGCCAGCTCGCCATGCCCGGCTTGTGCGGGTAGAGCATGGACGTGAACGCCCGGACGCCGAAGTCCCGCAGCCGCTGGACGCGTTGGTCCTCGGCCTCCCGGTAGGTGATCGGCCAGGCGCGGTTCACCAGCGGGCCGGCCGCGTCGAAGTAGGCCCACACCTTGTCGAGGACGTTCTTCGGCATGAAGTGGGTGTGCACGTCGACCAGTCCGGGCAGGCCCAGGGACTGCCAGAACTCCCGTACCTCCGTGGCCTCTTGGGTGCTCATGCGCCCGCCTCGCCGCGCTCGGCAGGGCCATGCGCCCACGCGCACCTCCTGATGACTCGCTCGCTCCGCTCGCTCATGCGGGCACCGGGCGGGCGCGGTCGATGATCTCCCCGGCGTCGACGCCGGGCGGCAGGGTGCCGTAGGCGGCACCGTGGTCGCCGCCGAGCCGGCTGGCGCAGAAGGCGTCGGCCACCGCCGGGCTGCCGTACCGGACCAGCAGCGAACCCTGGAAGGCCAGCGCCATCGACTCGACCAGTCGCCGGGTGCGGTACTCCAGATCGGTCAAGTCGCTGAGCTGCTTGCGCAGTTCGGCGACGGCCGCGTCCAGTCGGCGGTCCGCGCCGGCGGCCGCGTCGAGCTCGCCGAGGAAGGCCTCGATCGTCTCCGGGCGCTTGGCCATGGCGCGCAGGGCGTCCAGGGCGGCGACGTTGCCGGAGCCCTCCCAGATCGACACCAGCGGCGCCTCCCGGTAGAGCCGGGGCATCCCGGACTCCTCGACGTAGCCGTTGCCGCCCAGACACTCCAGCGCCTCGGCGGAGTGCGCCGGGCCGCGCTTGCACACCCAGTACTTGGCCACCGCCAGGCCCAACCGCCGTACCAGCGTCTCGGTTTCGTCCCCGGCGAGGGCGAGGTCGGTGGCCTGGGCGAGCCGCATCGCGACGGCGGTGGCCGCCTCGGACTCCACCACCAGGTCGGCCAGCACGTTGCGCATCAGCGGCTGGTCGACCAGCGCCCTGCCGAACGCCCGCCGGTACAGGGCATGGTGGACGGCCCTGGTGGCGCCGTAGCGCATGCCGGAGGCGGCGCCGATGGTGCAGTCCAGGCGGGTCATGTTGACCATCTCGATGATGGTCGGCACGCCCCGGCCCTCCTCGCCGACCAGCCAGCCGACCGCGCCGTCGTACTCCAGCTCGGCGGAGGCGTTGGACTTGTTGCCGAGCTTGTCCTTGAGCCGCATCAGGTGCAGCCGGTTGCGGCTGCCGTCCGGGAGGATGCGCGGCAGCACGAAGCAGCTGAGCCCGCCGGGGGCCTGGGCGAGGGTCAGGAAGAGGTCGGACATCGGCGCCGAGGTGAACCACTTGTGGCCGGTGAGCCGGTAGGTGCCGTCGGCGTGCGGCGCGGCGGCGGTGGTGTTGGTGCGGACGTCCGAGCCGCCCTGCTTCTCGGTCATCGACATGCCGGCGATCAGCCCGCGCTTGGTGCGCGGCTCGCGCAGCCCGAAGTCGTACTCGGTGGCGGCCAGCAGCGGCTCCAACTCGGCGGCCAGGGAGGCGTTCTGGCGCAGGGCGGGGACGGCGGCGTAGGTCATCGAGATCGGACAGGTGTGGCCGGCCTCGACCTGGCCCCAGACGAAGAACTTGGCGGCGCGGGCGGAGTGGGCACCGGGCCGCTCGTCCCGCCAGGGCGCGGCGTGCAGGCCGTACGAGACGGCGGTGCGCATCAGCTCGTGCCAGTACGGGTGGAACTCGACCTCGTCGATCCGGTGGCCGAAGCGGTCGTGGGTGCGCAGCACCGGCGGGTTCTCGTTGGCCAGCCGGCCCCACTCGGCGGCCTGCTCGGAGCCCGCCAGGCGGCCGAGTTCGCGCAGTTCGGGCTCGGCCCAGCCCGCGCCGGCCCGCTGCAGGGCGGCGAGCAGGGTCGGGTCGGCGGCGGTGTCGTGGCCGTACGGCAGGGGCACCTGGTTGGTGACCTCATGCGTCGCTGTCATCGCGTCCTCCCAGGGCACGCAGGGTGAAGGAGACCAGGGCGGGGACCACCTCCGTGGCCCGCCCGGGATCGGAGGGTTCGGCCGCGAGCGGGCCGGCCAGTGCCTCGCCGACCGCGCCAACCAGGGCGGCGGCGGTCAGCACCGGATCCTGCTCGGGGAGTTCGCCGGCCGCCACGGCGGCGGCGATCTCGGTGGCGATCACGTCCCGGAACGCCCGCCGGAAGACCAGGCGCTCGCCGTCCACCACCGCGTCGGCGGGCTCGACCAGCAGCGCGTAGGCCAGCCGGGGGGCGCGCAGGGCGCGGGCGGCGAAGGTCTCCACCACGGCGGCGATCCGCTGCTGCGGAGCGTCCCGGCGGGCGACGGCGGCGTTCACGGCGGCGATCTCGCGGGTGACCACCCGGCGGAACAGCTCCACCGACAGTTCGGCCTTGTTGGCGAAGTGCTGGTAGAGGCTGCCGGTGGCGATCCCGGCGCGGTCCGCCACGGCGGCCATGGTGCAGTCGCCGTAGCCGCGCTCGGCGAGCAGGCCCACCGCCGACTGCAGCACCGCCTCGCGCTGGGCGTCCAGGCGGGCTTGGACGGCGGGGGTGCGTCGGTAGGCCATGGAAGTATTGAAGCACTGATTCAGTGCTTCGGGGAGGGGGCCGGATCGGCGGGGTTGGCAGGGTCGGCTGGATCGGCGGGGGTCGGCGGGGGTGCGTCGGTAGGCGGGGTCGGCGCGGTCGCCCTGGTGCCGGCGGCTGCGGCGCCCGGCCCGAACGACGAGAGGCCGCCCCGGGCGGGGCGGCCTCCTGGTTCTGCGGGACTGCTACCGAGGGTTACAGCGGGCGGCGCTCCTGCTCCAGCCGCTGGCCCTCGACGTCGAGCGGGCCGAAGGGTGCCCCCGCCTGCGGCGACTTGGCGAGCGAGCGGGCGGCGGCCTGGTCACCCAGACCGGCCCACTCCAGCACCTTGGCGGTGGCCTCCGCCGACTGCTCGGCCGGCAGCTTGCCGATGTTGGAGCCGTGGTTGCCGCCGGGCACGACGTAGACGTAGCTGTCGTCGCTGCCCCAGCCGAGGTGGAACGGCTTGGCACCCCAGGGGTCGTTGCCGCCGTAGACGAACATGATCCGCTCGCCCTCGCGCTTCACCCAGCGGTCGATGTCGGGCATCGCGTACGGGTTGAAGACGGTCGGGATCTCCTTCGGCACGTAGGAGCGGGCCGAGTAGAGCTCCTTGTAGTCGTAGTGCAGCTGGTCCTGCAGGTACGAGACGTCGAAGAACGGCGCACCCAGCTCGGTCGCGGCCTGGTAGTAGTACGCGGTGTACTTCGCCAGCGACTGGTCGCTGTTGCCGGTGATGCCCGACTGCGCGTCGTACCAGGCGTACAGCTCGTCGTCGGTCGCGGTGGCGGCCACCGGGACCTTGGCGCAGTCCGACTCCAGGCTGTACTGCCAGAACGCCCAGACCACGTCGAGCACGCCGGCCTCGTAGGCGCGGTCCGGGGTGCCGAGGGTGTTGAAGGTGGAGCCCGCCGCCTTGTTGTCGGCGATGTAGCGGGGCTCCAGGCGGTCGCGGCGCACCAGCAGCTCGCGCTGGGCGGCGTTCAGCTTGGCGCGGCACTCGGGGGTGCCGACGTTGCGGAAGAAGTCGGTGTAGGCCGAGTAGTCGCTGACGTCGGTGTTGTTCGGCGCGACGTAGGCGATCGTGCCCGCCACGTCGTCCGGGTAGAACCGGCGGTAGAAGGTGGAGGACATGCCGCCCTTGCTGGCGCCGGTGGAGAGCCACTCCTGCTGGTAGATCCGCTTGAGCGCGGTCACCAGCTTGTGCGAGTCGGCGGCTTGCTGGCGGATGCCCGCCTTGGACCAGTCGGCCGGCTCGGGGCGGGAGGGGGTGAAGAAGCGGTACTCGATGGAGACCTGGTTGCCGTCCACCAGCCGGGTCGGCTCGGTGCGGGACGGGGTGGTGCCCAGCGTGTAGCCGTTGGTGTAGAAGACGGTCGGGCGGTCGTAGCCGCGGTGCAGCACGCTGAAGCGCTGCTGGAAGGTGCCCAGCCAGGGGCGGAAGTGGTCGATCGGCTGGGTGTAGGTGGCCAGGAAGTAGCGGTGGCCGGTGGTGGTGGGCTGCTCCTCGGTGATCGTCACCCCGGGGATCGCCGCCAGTCGGTCCTTGATGTCGGCGTTCGGATCGTCGGCGGGGCTCCGGCCGTGCGCGGCCGCGGCCGCCTCGCTCCCCTGGCCGACGGCGGCCGCGGCCGGGGTGGCCAGGCCGGTGATCGCGAACACCGGTATCAGCAGGACGGAAACCAACAGCCTCTTCAGCTTGGTTGTCATCAACTCTCCATCTGGTAAACGGACATGACAGCTGCCTCGTCGGCATCACACTGCGGTGCGGGTGGTGCGGCGGCCGCCCGGGGACGGCCGAATGGGCCACCCACCTGGTGGCGGGTGGCCCATCGGGGGAAGGTGCTGGTCAGTGGGGTTGCCTCGGTTCCGTCGGCTGCTCGGGTGGCCGCCCGCTGAAGGGGTGCGGTGCGGGCGGGCCAGGGCTCACGGGCGGGTCGGAGCCCGCGGGCGGGTCGGTGCCCGCGGGCGGGTCGGTGCCCGCGGGCGGGTCGTGCTCACGGGCGGAGCAGGCTTACGGGGGGAGCAGGTTACGGGCGGGCCAGCGTGCAGCCCGGGAGGGTGAGGTCGAAAGTGTTCCCGGCGGAGAAGCAGGCCGGGATGATGTAGGTCTCCTGGGCGTATCCGATGCCCTGGTGCACCGTCACCGCGCCGGACTGGTCGACCTCACACGGGTTGTCGAGGGTGCAGGACTCGCCGTTCTCGTTGATCGTGTTGTTGACGGCGACGACCAGGCCGGTGTTCGCGTCGACGACCGGCGAGCCGGAGGTGCCGCCGATCACGTTGCAGCCCGAGGTGTAGCGGACCGAGTCGTTGAAGGTCCAGTCGGCTTCCTTGAGTTGGTAGGCGAAGCCGTCGACCGAGCAGGAGTAGATCTGCTTCCAGTAGCCGGAGACCACCCGGATGTCGGTGCCCTGCACGGGGTGGTCGCCGGAGACGGTCAGCGGGGAGATCCCGGTCTGGGCCTGGATCGTGTCGTAGCTGGAGTCGAGCTGGTAGATCGTCACGTCGGTGCCGGTCATCGCGCTGTAGACCACCTTGGTGGCGTTCAGCGTGCCGACCTCATTGGCGGAGCCGTCGAGCAGGGTGAAGGTGCGGCTGGACGGCTGGTTGACGATCACCTGGCCGGGGCGCGGCATGCCGGTCTCCAGGCAGTGGCCGTTGGTGAGCACCAGTCCGAGGTCGCTGCCGACCGAACCTGGCATCCGGACCAGCGAGCCGGAGCAGTTGCTGAGCGCCACGGTGCCGCTGAAGTCGACGGCGTCGAGGGGGCGGGCGGCCTTGTCCGGTACGGCGGCGACCCTGGCGACCTTCGCGGTGGCGGCAGTTGCGGTGGCAGTGGTTGCGCTGGCGGCCTGAGCCGGGGCAGCTCCGGTCAGTGCGGTGGCTCCGGCGACCAGGACCGCGGTGAGCATGCCTATGAGCGGCTTCTTCATGAGAGACCTCTCGGTGTGGGGGTCTCCCAAAATTGTCGTGGACATGACCATATGTCAAGAGGTCCGCCCTGACCGAGCGGCCAATCGGCACACTAAGGCAAGCGGCCGACCACCGTCAGGGCTTCCGGCCGACCTGTACGCTCAACTCCCCTGCCAATGGCGCCGACCGAGGCTGATCAGGCGCAGCTGCAGCCGAGCGGTGGCGGCGATCCGCTGCTCACGGGCGGGGTCCGCCTCCTGGGCCTCCAGGAAGGCGGAGGCCGTCGACACCATGTGGTCCACGTACAACTCGGCGAGCATCCGCAGGTCCTGCTCGCTCCAGCCGCGCGAGACCGGCTGGAGCGCCAGGGCGGAGCCGACCTCCGCGGCGAAGCGGCCGAGCTCGGCGTCGATCGCCTCGCGGACCTGCCGGACCCCGCCGTGCCGCTCGCGCGCCAGGAAGCGCACGTGCGGCCGGTGTTCACGGACATGTTGCCGGATCACGTCGACCGCACGGTCAATCAGCTCCTCGGCACCGCCGGCCTCGGTGAGCACCGAGCGGATCATGACGTGCAGGCTGGCCAGCGACTCCTCGACCAGCGCGACGCCGAGCGCGGCCAGGTCGGGGAAGTGCCGGTAGAAGGCCGCCGGGGACAGCCCGGCCTCCCGGGTGACCTCGCGGACGCCCAGGCTCGCCAGGTTCTGATCGGCCAGCAGGTGCAGCCCCGCGTCCAGCAAGGCCCGTCGACTCTGCTGCTTCTGGGCCTGTCTGGCCCCAACGGTGTGACTCACGCCATTCAGTAAACAGTTGTTTGCCGAACTTGGCCAGCCGGGCGTACAGTGGGGCTCGAAGTCAGTGAACACTTGTCAACCGAAATCGGCGCAGCAGCAGCCGCAGCTGAAGGAGCCAGCCGTGATCCTGTTCTCCGCACTGGTCGCCATGGGAGTCCTGATCGGCACCGCCGCCCACCTCCCCCTCCCGGTGTTCCTCGCCGCCTCCGCCGCCATCACCGCCTGGCTGCTCGCCTTCGGCGCCCGCGAGGGCATCGCCCGCCTGCGGCACCGCTGACCCGGGGCCGCTGACCCCGGCGGATCGCCTCGCCACCGGCACCGCCCCCCGTCCACTCCCGCTGAGAGGACCATCACCGCCATGAGCACCGTCACCAACCCCGCCGTCAGCAACCGCCGGGACGCCAATCGCCAGCGCACGGCCGAGGCCGACAACCTGGCCATCGCCTCCTTCCTCCTCGGTCTCCCGGGCCTGCTGCTCTTCAACATCGTCCTGGGGCCGATCGCGATCACCCTGGCCACGCTGGCCCTGGTCCGCGGCACCAGCCGCCGCGGCCGCGCCTTCCTCGGGCTGGCCCTCGGCATCGCCTCGCTGGCCATCCTCGCCGTCACCACCGCCACCTCCCACGGTGTGCTCATCGACATCAGCTCCTGATCCGACCTCAGTTCCCCTCAGCTCCCCGGCCCCGGGTCGAACAGCTGATCGCGTCAACCCGGCCCGCGACCCCCGCCCGCCACGTAGGGTGGCCACATCGGCCGGGTGAACCCAGGGGGGCAGGAGTGAGTACCGAGATCCGCAGCGACGCACAGTCGACGCCCGGTGAGGCGGGCGGTGAGGCAGGCGGGGGCGGGCGACTGCTCGCGGTCAGCGATCTGCACATCTCCTACCAGGAGAACCGCGATCTAGTGGAGAAGCTCCAGCCCACCCATCCCGACGACTGGCTGCTCGTCGCCGGCGACGTCGCCGAACTCACCACCAGCATCGAGTGGGCGCTCGGCCTGCTCGCCGAACGCTTCGCCCGCGTGGTGTGGGCGCCCGGCAACCACGAGCTGTGGACCCACCCCGAGGACCCGGTCCAGCTCCGCGGCGTGGCCCGCTACGACCACCTGGTGGAACTGTGCCGTGCTCTCGGCGTCGTCACCCCCGAGGACCCGTACCCGATCTGGCAGGGCGCCGGCGGACCGGTCCGGATCGCCCCGCTCTTCCTCCTGTACGACTACTCCTTCCGTGCCCCGGGCACGACCACCAAGGAGGAGTCCCTGGCGGCCGCCTACGAGAGCGGCATCGTCTGCGCGGACGAGCGGATGCTCCACCCGGACCCGTTCCCGGACCTCGACTCCTGGTGCCGCGAGCGCGTCCGGCTGACCGAGCAGCGGCTCGCGGCCTGCGACCCGGACGTCCCGCTGGTCCTGGTCAACCACTATCCGCTGGTCCGCCACCCCACCGAGGTCCTCTGGTACCCCGAGTTCGCCCAGTGGTGCGGCACCGAACTGACCGCCGACTGGCACCGCCACTTCAACACCGCCGCGATGATCTACGGCCACCTGCACATCCCGCGCAAGACCAGCTACGACGGCGTCCCGTTCGAGGAGGTCTCGCTCGGCTACCCACGCGAGTGGCGCAAGCGCGGCCTGCCAGACCCGCTCCTGCGGGAGGTGTTCCCGCAGGCCGCGAGGTCCTGAGCCAAGGGGCTCCCGGGGGTCTCTCCCTTCTGTCCCGGCTTCGCCCTCCCACTCCGTCGGACAGGCCTAGTCCGTCGCGATCGCCCGCAGTACGTCCAGCCGCGCCGCCCGGCCCGCCGGGCGGAGCCCGGCCACCGCGCCCGCCAGCAGTCCGGCCAGCAGCACCACGGCCAGTTGCCCGGGCGGTATCGCGAACGATCCCGTCCCGGCGCTGTCCGAGGCCTTCACCAGCGCCCAGCCGAGGAAGGCGCCGAGCCCCAGCCCACCGACCGTCCCGAAGGCCTCCACCAGCACCGCCCGCAGTAGGTCGGCCGGCTCGGTGTCCTTGACCAGGAAGCCCGCCGCACCCAAGCGCAGCGCCTCGAAGACGTACTCGTCCAGCTCGAAGGTGGTCAGCACGACCACCCGTACGGAGGACAGCGCCGGGTCCTCGGCGATCCTCCTGGTCGCCTCCAGCCCGTTCATCGCATGCCGCTCGGGCGTGATCTTTCCATCCTCCACCAGGAACGACACGAACCAGTGCTGTCCTTGGCGGATGACAGTTGCCGAGCGCACCTCACCACCGAGTGGCCGGGACCAGCGGAAGCGAACCCAGCCGAGCTTCGGGAGCTTCGCCCGGCCCCACTTCCGTCCGAGGCGTTCGACGGTGATGAGGTTCCCCGCCGGGAACCGGAACGACGGCGTCCAGCGGGCCTTGGAACACCATCGAACTCGGAAGGTGCCGTGCTCCCGGCACGCCCGGTCCAGATCCCGGAGGGTCTGTTGCAACACGTGGGACGGCGCATCGGCCAGCCACGGAAACTCCCGCTTGGCCTCGGCTAGCTCCGCGGCCTGCGGCACGTAGTTCATCCACGCCCCACGCCGTCGGTACTCCCTGCGCTGCTCCAGCGCGGTGTTCCACACCGACCGGCAGATGTCACCGAACGCCTCGCACAACATGGCCTGCTCAGCCGTGAGTTCGAGCCGGTACCGGCGGCCGGACAACATCGTGGAACACCCCCTTCGATTGCCGAGGCAAACATAGAGCACGTCACTGACAATTCAGCGGCCTGCGCCACTACGCGGCCCCGCCCGCGCGCGTCCTCCACCAGTGGCGTTCGGGCGTACTCCCGCTGGAGTACGCCCGAACCGGATGGCTGCACGAGGGATGGCAGCACGAGAAGGCTCAGCCCTCGGCGGCCGCGGCGGCCCGCGCCCGCTCCTCCGCCTGCTCGAAGGTCGCCGACGGCTCCGGCCGCGCCAGCGTCACCGCCAGCTCACCGTCGCTCACGTCCGCGATCAGCGTGTCCCCCTCCCGCACGGTGCCGTCCAGCAGCAGGTTGGAGATCCGGTTGTCCAGCTCGGACTGGATCGTCCGGCGCAGCGGCCGGGCCCCGAACTCCGGCTGGTAGCCGCGGTTGACCAGGAACTCCTTGGCCGCTTCGGTGACGTCCAGCTGCACGTCCTGCGCCCGCAGCCGCCGCCGGCTGCGCTCCAGCAGCAGGTCGACCACGGAGAGCAGGTCCTTGCGGGTGAGCGCGTGGAAGACGATCACCTCGTCGATCCGGTTGAGGAACTCAGGCCGGAACTGCTGGCGCAGGTCACGCATCAGGTCGTCCCGCAGTGCCTGGTCAGGAGCTCCGCTCCGGGGGTCGACGCTCCCCGAGCGGTCCAGGATCCGCTGCGACCCGATGTTGCTGGTCATGATCACCACGGTGTTGCGGAAGTCGACCGTACGCCCCTGGGAGTCGGTCAGCCGCCCGTCGTCCAACACCTGGAGCAGCAGGTTGAAGACGTCCGGGTGCGCCTTCTCCACCTCGTCGAAGAGCAGCACGCTGTACGGCTTGCGGCGCACCGCCTCGGTCAGCTGCCCCGCCTCCTCGTAGCCGACGTAGCCGGGCGGCGAGCCGACCAGCCGGGAGACGGTGTGCTTCTCCTGGAACTCGCTCATGTCGAAGCGGATCATCCGGTCCGGGTCGCCGAACAGCAGCGCGGCCAGCGCCTTGGCCAGCTCGGTCTTGCCGACGCCGGTCGGCCCGAGGAAGAGGAAGGAGCCGGTCGGCCGCTCCGGGTCCCCCATCCCGGCCCGGCCGCGGCGCACCGCCTGGGCGACGGCGGTGACCGCCTCGTCCTGCCCGACCACCTTCTCGTGCAGGTGCTCCTCCAGCCTGAGCAGCCGCTCCTTCTCGGTCGCGTTCAGCTCCGCGACCGGGATGCCGGTCCGGGAGGACAGCACCTGAGCGATGTCGTCGGCCGTCACGTCGACGACCTCCTCGCGGGACTCGGCGATCGCCGCCAGCTCGTCCTCGGTCTGCCGCAGCTCGGTCTTCAGATTGGCGGCCCGCACGAACTCCTCGTCCGCCACGGCCTCGTCCAACTCCCGCTTCAGTTTGGTGATCCGGTCCTGCACGGAGGTCGCCGCGGTGGAGCCGGTCAGGCTGCGCAGCCGCACCCGGGCACCGGCCTGGTCCAGCAGGTCGATCGCCTTGTCGGGCAGGAAGCGGTCGCTGACGTACCGGTCGGAGAGCGTCGCCGCCGCGTCCAGCGCCTCGTCGCCGAACCGCACCTGGTGGTGCGCCTCGTACGCGTCGCGCAGCCCCTGGAGGATCTCGATCGTCTCCTCGACGCTCGGCTCCGGCACCAGCACCGGCTGGAAGCGGCGCTCCAGCGCGGCGTCCTTCTCCACGTGCCTGCGGTACTCGTCCAGCGTGGTCGCGCCGACCACGCTCAACTCGCCGCGCGCCAGCGCCGGTTTGAGGATGTTGCCGGCGTCCATCGAGCCCTCGCCGCCACCGCCCGCGCCGACCACGGTGTGCAGCTCGTCCAGGAACAGGATCACGCTCTTCTCGGCCGCCGTGACCTCGTCGATCACGCTCTTCAGCCGCTCTTCGAACTCGCCCCGGTACTTGGAACCGGCCACCAGGGCGGTCAGGTCGAGGGTGACCACCCGCTTGTCCTTGAGGCTCTGCGGCACGTCCCCGGAGACGATCCGCTGCGCCAGCCCCTCGACGATCGCGGTCTTGCCGACGCCCGGCTCGCCGATCAGCACCGGGTTGTTCTTGGTCCGCCGGGAGAGGATCTCGACGGTCTGCTCGATCTCCTCGGCCCGCCCGACCACCGGGTCCAGCCGGCCCGAGCGCGCCGCCTCGGTGAGGTCCTGCCCGTACTCGTCCAGTGTCGGCGTCTCGCTCGGATGCGCCCCCGCACTGCTGCGCTCACCGCCGGTGCCGCGCCCCTCCAGCACCGACTTCAGCGCCTCCTGCGAGGGCGCCGCGTTGCGCAGCGCCGTCCCCGCGCCGGAACGTTCCTGCTCCAGCAGCGCGCCGAGGATGTGCTCCGGGCCGATGTACGAGGCCCCGACCGCCTGCGAACGGGCGTGCGCGGCGAGCAGCGCGCGCTTGGCCGAAGGTGTCAGCGCGGGCTGCCCGTCCAGCGAGGACGGGCTCCCCGACGGCAGCGCGTTCTCCAGGTCGTCGGACAGCCGGTCCGGGTCGATGCCCGCCCGCTCCAGCATTCGCCGCGAGGGCTCCACCCGGGTGGCCGCCCAGGCCAGGTGCGCGGTGTCGAGATCGCTGCTCCCGTCCTCGGCCGCGCGCCGCGCGGCGAGCCCCAGCAGCTCCTGCGAGGACTCACTGAGCAACCGCCCGATCGGCACCCGCTGCACGGCGGGCGGGGAGGCCAGCGGACTCATCCCGAAGAACCGGCTGAGCAGGTCGGAGAACGGGTCGCTCGATCCGAACGGGGGCATGGTCACGGCACTTCACCTCTCCCAAGCGGTTTGCAGCCACACAAACACAGGGCGCGAGCGCCCGCCTCCCGAGCGCCTCCGTCCCGCGCGCCTCCCTCCCGAGCGCATCCGCCCCACGCGTCTCAGCCGGTGATGTGCTCCAGCAGCACGCCGCCGCTGTACGTCACCGCCATCGCCAGCAGTCCGCCCGCGACATTGCGTACCACCGCCCGCCAAGGCCCGGCCCCGCCCAGCCGGGCGCTGGCCCAGCCCGAAAGGGTCAGCGCGAGCACCACCGCGGCCACCGTCAACCACAGCCGCCACGCCTCCGGCGGCAGCATCACCGCCAGCAGCGGCACCAGCGCGCCCAGCGTGAACGCGGCCGCGCTGGCCAGCGCCGCCGCCCAGGGATTGGTCAACGCCTCGGGGTCGATGCCCAGTTCGGTCTGCGCGTGGGCCGCCAGCGCGTCCCGTTCGGTCAGCGCCGCCGCCACCTCCCGGGCCAGGCCGGCGGCCAGCCCGCTGTCCCGGTAGTAGTCGGTGAGTTCGTCGAGCTCGCCCTCGGGGTCCTCGGTCAGCTCGCGCTGCTCCTTCTCCAACGCGGCCCGCTCGGTGTCCCGTTGGGTGCTGACCGACACATACTCACCGGCCGCCATCGACATCGCCCCCGCCAACAGCCCCGCCACCCCCGCCGCGAGCAGCGCCGTACGGGACCCGGCCGCGCCCGCCACCCCGGTCACGATCCCGGCCGTCGACACCACGCCGTCATTGGCGCCCAGCACGGCCGCCCGCAGCCAGTTCAACCGCGCCGACAGCTCCGCCCGCGTCTCCCCCATCTGCTCCGGCATCCGTGCCCACCACTCTCAGGGGTCCGTACGGTCCCCCCGATCCTCACCCGCGCCCTCCTGCCCCGCCACCTGCCCCACCGCCTGCCCCGCCTCCTGCCCCGCCCCCTGCCGCCCGCTCCAACGCCGCCACCTCGGCCCCGTCGAAGAACCGGATCACGCCGTCCACATCACACAGCACCGCATCGAACGCCCTGGCAGTCACCCCACCTCCCTGCCACGCAAGATCACCACCCGGCGCCCGGGTGCCGTCAGGGCCCGGTCGGACCGGAGCGGGACCACCCGCGCGGGATCAGCGCCGGGACCCGGGCCCGGTAGCCCTCGTAGTCCACGCCGAACAGGCCGGCCATCATGCCGTCCTCGGCCCGCACCCTCAGCAGCAGCCAGGGAACGGCGACGAGCAGGTAGGCGATCCACACCCCGAAGCCGCAAGCCAGCATCCCCCCGCCGATCAGACCGAGCAGACCGGTGTAGATGGGGTGACGAACCAGCCCGTACGGGCCGTCGGTGCGCAGCTCGTGCCGCTCCTGGACGGCGGGAACACTGGCCCACATCGTGCCCAGGACCCAACGGGCCCACAGCAGCAGCACGGTGGAGGCGACCACCAACGCGGCGCCCACCAGCGCGAGTTCCGGTTGCCAGTACCGCAAGTGGCGCCAGAAGGCCTGAGTACGGTCCAGCAGGGCGAACACCACGTACACCCCGACGACCAGCAGGACCCGCCGGAGCAGCGAACGGCGCAGCCCGCCCAGCCACCCCCGGAAGCCGGCACGACCCACCACCGCGAAGTACAGAACACCCGCGACCCAGGCCACACAGAAGATCGCAACGCACGTATCGGTCAGCAGGACCGTTGCCGATTGCAGAGAACCCATGCCGCCAGCCTCCGCCGCCGCCCCGACCCCTCACCACCACCCCCGGGTGGAACCACCGCCCCCACCCCCATCCACCCCCAGGTGGAGCCACCCCGCCCCGAACAGCCGGTACAGCTCCGGCAGTTCGAACAGAAGGCAGCACCGCGTGACGGCCGCCCTCAGGACGATTACCCGTGGCCGGAGGTGACGCACCGTCACACGCGCTGCGGGGAACGGGGGCCGGGCCGTGCAACGTGATGGCGGGGCCGGGGGTCCGAGCCAGCCGCCCGTCGCCACGTCAGGCGCGCTCGGCCTCTTCCAACTGTCTTGGCGCGGAAGCCTTCTGGCTTCGGCCTCGGTGCGTCCGGCGGTCGTACTCCATCTGGTGCGCCCGGATCTCGTCCGTGTTGGCGGCGGTCCAGGCGCACAGGTGGTCGAACGGTTCCCGCAGGGATTCGCCGAGCTTGGTGAGGGAGTACTCGACCCCGACCGGCGAGGTCGGCAGCACCCGGCGCATGATCATCCCGTTGCGTTCCAGACGGCGCAGAGTCTGGGTCAGGACCCGCTGGGTCACGCCCTCGATGCGGCGCTTGATCTCGTTGAACCGTCTGGGCTCCTCAAGGACCGCCATGACCGTCATCGACCACTTGTCAGTGATCTGATCGAGGATCGAGCGGCTGGCTTCGGAGCAGTGGACAGGGCGTTCGGTGGTCATGGTCCCCCAACGTTCACGGGACACAGCAGCGGCCTTGAGCGGGATGCGGTACCCCAGGCCGCGCGTGATGTGCGTGATGCGCATGATGCACGTGATGTGCGCAAGATACGTGATGCACGTGATGTGCCCATGATGTTCGTGTCAGCGAAGGGCTGTCAATCCCGGCCGACCCGGACCCGGACGTGACCGAACCCCGGCTGGTGCACCACGGTCACGCGACGGCCGGCAACCGGTCGGGCAGCGCGAACAGCAGGTCGTACAGCGGCCGACCGGTGCCGTGCCAGATGGACAGCGCGTAGACGCTGATCGGGTAGTCGACCCAGCGCGGCGGCGCCCACACCGTGCCGCGCACGAGATTCCCCTGATCGCCGGTGTCGAGGCTTGACGGCACGTCACCGGCGGCGACGAGCAGGTCCCAGCCCCGCCTCGGGACGGCGAACTCCTTCTCGACGAGCTCGCCGCGCAGACTCGCGCGCAGGATCGTCGTCGCCGCGATGTCGAGGGTCAGCGCACTGTCGACCAGCACGCGGTCGACCTCGAATCCGCAGCCGGCCAGCCAGGTGCACAGGTGGTCGACCGCCGCGTTGAGCAGGTCCGCCGTGGCGCGCTCGGTGCGTACGGCGCGGCACAGCAAGGCCTGGTAGTGCACCTCCTCGGGCACGACGACCTGGTTGCCGATGACCGTCCTCAGCAGCCCCATGTCCAGGGCTGACGGATCCCGGTAGACGGCGGCGACATCGCGGGCGACGGCGCGCATGAACGGGTCGGCGCAGTCGTCCAGCAGGAACGACCACAGCTGCCGGCACAGCTCGACCATGCGGACGCCCGTGGTCGCGTGGAGGACGCGGAGCGCGCAGCGCAGCAGGATCTTCTGGAACAGCGTCATGGACACCCGGAACTCCATGCCCCGCACCCACTCCTCGGCGGTCATGGCGCTGTGCTCGACGACCACGTCGGCGATGAGTTCGGGATTGGTGATGTCGGCGGGCATCCAGCGGGTCCGCAACCCCTGCTCGTCCTTGAAGGACTCGCGCGAGTAGTCGGTGTTGTTCAGCAGCAGCAGCGGGTAGATCACCGGGGATCCGCCTGCGGTCAACACCTCCTCGATCCCGTTGAGGTACTTGTCGAAGGTCTCACCGGGCAGGCCCCAGATCAGGTCGGTGTAGGTGGGCACGTCGAGTTCGCGGAAGCGGGCCAGCAGCCGGCGGTAGTGGTCGGTGCGGATGTTGGCGCGGTTGGCGATCTTCAGCACGTCCGCGTCGAAGGACTGCGCGGACAACGTGATCGCTCCGGTCAGCTCGGCGGCGTGCAGCATGCTCGCGATCTCCACGATGCGCTCGTTGCCGTTCTTCGCCCAGTTGGTGCTGACGATCAGTCGCTTGCCGTAGCGCCGGCTGAGTTCCACGATGTGTTCGGCGATCTGCCGGTCGCGGGCGAGGATGCCGAAGTTCGCGTCCGCGATGAACAGCGTGGCGTCCATGGGCATCAGCCGGATCAGCCGGTCCAGCTCGGCGAAGATCCGCCCCAGGTCGAACTGGCGGACCTTGGAGTTGGTCGCGCCTCCCCAGTAGCAGAACGCGCACCCGTAGGGGCAGCCCCGGTTGGTCTCGTAGACGATCATGGACGAGCCGGTGATCTCCTCGTCGGAGTACACCGGGGTGAGGATCGGCGAGACGACCTGGTCGAGGTCGGTGATGCGGTCCGCGTCCGGATTGGTGACGACGACACCGTCCCGCCAGTGGCTGATGCCGGGGATCGCGTCGAGGTCCCCGTCGGCCAGGAAGGCGTGCAGCAGGTCGCGGAACCGCAGTTCGCCCTCGCCGTGCACCAGCACGTCCAACCAGGGCGCCTCGGCGAACAGCGGTTCCTGCTGGTAGCTGACGTCGTTGCCCCCGACCACGACGCGGCAGTTCGGCCAGCGCTCCTTCACCTGGCGGGCCAGCTCCAGGGACTGGGCGCGGTTCCAGAAGAACACGGTCAGCGCGACGGCGAACGGCTCGTCCCAGGTGTCGAGCAGTTCCTTCGTCGCCTGCTCCCCGCCGCTCTGCTCGCGCACGCTGATCCGGAAGTCGCAGGCCGCGTCGAGGGCAGGGTCGGCGATCGCGGTGGCCTTGAGGTACCCGAGGGTGACGCTGTAACGGACCCCCTGCATCGCGGTGAACTCGACGAGCTGGACGACCTTCCGCTGGTCGGGCGTCTGCGTCGACTTCCTGCCGGCGTTGGCGACTCCGGCGGCGACGTCGTTGGTGTCGATGGTGGAGGTCATGACTACACATCCAGGCGGAGTCGGGCAAGATGGACATTTTGTACGCCGAAGCGGCACTTCCACGTGCCCTTCAGGACCGCGCACAACACCGCGACACCCGCGCGCACGACATCGCCCGGGTTCCGCTTTCCGGCGCCGTTCACCCGGGCGCAACGCCCCGGCTAAATAGGGTGCCAACGGATGCCAACATTTCCAGCGCCGTGCAACGGCGTCAATAACGCACTCCCAGCACCTTAGGTATCTCCGAGGATACCGGGAAGATTTGAGCTTTATTTGAGTTCGGGCCCCGAATCCTGGTCGTTATTGACGGCCCTGGTGACCCGATGTAGCGTCAGCGGCGAAACACCCGGTGGTGTGCCGACAGGCCCCGGAGTGCTCGGGTGACGAACCCCCGGGATTCATCTGGTGGAAATTCGGCTGTTATAGGGAGTGTGGTATCGGTGCGCTTCGGGCTTTCTTTTCTTCCTGACTGCACCCCGGAGACGAAATCTCCGCAGACCTATTTCAGCGACGCGCTGGAGTTGTCGGTCCAGGCGGAGGCGGGTGGTCTGGATTCGGTGAAGATGACCGAGCACTATCTCCACCACTACGGCGGTTACTGCCCCAGCCCGCTGGGTTTCCTCTCCGCGGTGGCCGCTCGGACGAGCTCGGTCAGGCTCATCACCGGATGCGTCCTCCCGGTCTTCCACCACCCGATCCAGTTGGCGGCGGAAGCCGCCCAGGTGGACGCGATCAGCGGTGGCCGGCTCGACGTGGGGTTCGCCCGGGCGTACCTGCCGGACGAGTTCGACGCGCTGGGCGTGGAGATGGACGAGAGCGTCGACCGGTACCGCGAGACCATCCGCGCGGTACGGCGGATCTGGACGGAGGAGAAGGTCAGCGAAGAGACGCCGTTCTTCTCCTACCGCGACGTGACCGGACTGCCGCGGCCCACCCAGCAGCCGCACCCGCCGATGTGGGGGGCCGCGGTGCGCACACCGGAAAGCTTCACCTGGCTGGGCACCGAGGGGCTGGGGCTCCTGATCACGCCGATGATCTCGCCCCACGAGTTCCGTGACCAGCTGACCCTCTACCGCGACGCCTTCCAGGCGGCGCACGGCGGTTCCGAACTGCGGCCCCGGGTCATGGCCAGCCTGCCGCTGGTGGTCGCGGAGACCGACGAGCGCGCGACCGAGATCGCCGAGACCTACCTGCGTCGCTACCTGGACGTGTGGGCGGAAGCCGTGAGCCCGTGGGACCGGAGGGAGTCCTCCGCCTACCGCGGCTACTCCGGGTTCGGCTGGATGCTGCGCAACTTGCAGCCCAACAAGCTCTACACCGAAGGCGGCGCGATCGTCGGATCGCCGGCCACGGTCATCGACCGCATCCGTTCGTTCAACGACCACATCGGCGGCGTCGACCAGATCCTGTGGCAGGTCGATTTCGGCGCGATGCCGCTCCCCGAAGCTCGGCAGACCCTGGAGCTCTTCTGCGACCAGGTCCTGCCGGAGGTGAAAGCACTCTGATCGTCGGTGCTGCCCCGATGTGGTTGTGGGCGCATCGACCTGACGACGAGAAGGGAGGTGAAAGACATGGAGGACTTCGACAACCTGGTGCTGGATGACAGCGCCTTCGAGCTGGTGGACCTGGGCGAGGTGGTGCCGGCTTCGGTGACCGCCGGCTACGGCCTCACGGAGCTGTCCGCTTCCGGTGGCGCCAGCAGCTGCTGCTGCTGCTGCCCGTGCTGCTCCTGCACCTGATCCGGTGCTTGACACCGCGACGCACGTGCCCCGCACGAGACAGGCGAAGGAGGTGAAAGACATGGAGGACTTCGACAACCTGGTGCTGGATGACAGCGCCTTCGAGCTGGTGGACCTGGGCGAGGTGGTGCCGGCTTCGGTGACC
>NZ_JBITZP010000019.1:86395-165850 GCF_044546945.1 Kitasatospora sp. NPDC053057
GACCGCCGGCTACGGCCTCACGGAGCTGTCCGCTTCCGGTGGCGCCAGCAGCTGCTGCTGCTGCTGCCCGTGCTGCTCCTGCACCTGATCCGGTGCTGATTTCCCGGCACATGTGCTCTAGCCGGTGCGTGTTCATCAAAGGGGACCGGGTGGCTCTCGGTCCTTCCTGCTGGCCAGTCATCAATGAGTTCGTAAAGAAGCGGTGGTCATGGGAGTCGATGTCGAGCGGGTACGGCCACGACTGCGCGGGGACGTCTACGTCATGCGCGTTCCGGAGGGTGCGTACATCCGCAGCAACCTGGGCGGGTCGATACTGAAGGGCGCGTCGACCTACGAGTTCATCCAGCGGATCGCGCCGATGCTCGACGGCACCAGGACACTCGGCGAACTGTGCGCCGCCGTGCCGGAGTCCAGCCGCGCCGCGGTGGCGAAACTGATCACGCTTCTGCTCGCCAAGGGATACGTCAAGAACGTGCTGGACGACCGTCCGCACACGCTGTCCGGCGAGCTGGCCACCACCTACGCGGCCAACATCTCATTCATCGAGTACTTCACCGACTCACCCGAACTGCGCTTCGAGACCTACCGCGACAGTTCCGTCGTGCTGGCCGGATCCGGTCCGCTGCTGCAGGCCCTGGCCAACTCGCAGCTGCACGCCGGTGTGCGGACGGTCCCGCTCGCACCGTTCGGCGAGTCGCCGTTCGACCGTGACCGCGTCGAGGAGCACCTGGAGGCGTCACGGGCGCAGGACCCGGAGCAGCGGATCGTCCACCTGGACGCCGACACCGAGCGCCTCGACCTGGTGACCGAAGGCGCCACCATGGTGCTGCACGTCGCCGACCGCCCCATGATCGACCGCGCTCGGCGGTTCCCCGCAGCCGCGGTCGCCGCGGGTGCCGCGTTCGCCCAGGCGGTCGTGGCGGGTGACGAGGCGTGGGTCGGTCCGGTGATCGGCGCAAGCGACGACGCCACTGCGTGGGATTCGGCCTGGCGCCGATTGGTTGCACTCACTTCGGACCTGGTCGGCGCGGACCTGCGGGACCACCCGGAGGTGGCCCCGAGCGAGTTTCTGCGCGGACCCACCGTCGCGCTGGTCGCCAACCAGCTGTGCTTCGCGGCGTTCCGCCACCTCACCGGCATCGACGAGGGCACCGGGGCCGGCGGGGGCAACGGGGCCGACCACCTGGTCCGGTTCGACCTGGAGACGCTGGAGACCTCGAAGCACGCGTTCCTGCCGCACCCGCTCGCACTGCCCGCGGTCCCCGACGACCCGGCACGGCTGGCCGCCCTGGCGGCCGCGGCGCCCGTCGACGACGAGGAACTGGCCCGGCGCGCGGTGGACTTCGTCGACCCGCGAACCGGTGTGTTCGCCGAGGTCACCGAGCGGGACTACGAGCAACTGCCGCTGTTCGTCAGCGAGGTCGTGGTCTCCGACCCGGTCGGCCTGGCCGGCGGTCCGTTCCCGGTCCACGGTTGCGGCGAGACCGTGGTCGAGTCGCGCCAGCGGGCCGTCCGGCACGCGTTCGAGCGCTACGCGGCCGTCATGGTCGACTCCCGCAAGGGCGACCGGCTGCACGGCCTGGACGTGCTGACCGGCGAACCGGTCGCGGTCGACGCCTCGGCGGTCTTCCCCGCGCGGACCGCGGCCTCCGGGAACGACTGGTCCGACGCCGTGCGCGCCGCGGTGGTGGCCGTGGCCAACGGCACCGTGGCGGCAGCCCTGTCCACCGCGACCGAACCGCTGCCACTGCTGGACCTGGACGCCGCGGAGCTCACCACGCGCGCCGAGCGCTACCTGAAGCTGCTGGCGATCGTCGACGAGTCGTTCGAGGTCCACGACCTGTCCGGGCTGCTCGGACTGCCCACGTTCGCGTTCACCACCCCGGCGGGCACGGTCGCGTACGTGAGCGACCTGGACGCCGCCGTGGCGCTGGAGCAGGGGCTGGAGCGGGCACTGCTCGCCTACCAGGCCCGGGCCACGGACCAGCCCGGCTACGCGCCGGCGCCCGTGCCCGAGCTGCCTGGGCACCTGCGCGGGACCGCCGCCCAGGAGGCGGCCGGAGCGTGGCCCCGTTCGGTGACCCTGGAGGAGGTCGTGGCCTGGCTGACCCGGGACGGCGGCCGGGTGGTCGCGGTCCCGCTGGACCACGATGCCGCCCTGGCCCGGTCGTGTCCGTTCGTGGTGCGTGCCGTGGTCGTCCATGGCTGACCAGCCGCAGCTGCTCCTCGAACCACCGCAGGTCCTGCGCGAACCGCAGCAGGTGGTCGTCGGGCCGTGGGCGCCGGGCTGCCCGGAGTGCCTGCGCACGCGTCGCGCCGCGTCGGCATCCGCCGAACGCACCGCCGAGATGGCCGCCGAGGCGCCGGACCGGGAGCTGCCGAGTTTCCTGGCCGACACCGTCGCCGAGCTGGCCTCGGCCCGGCCCGGGGCGCAGCAGTTCTGGATCGTCGACACCGCCACGCTCGCGCTGTCCCGCCACGCCTTCCTCACCGATCCGCACTGCCAGGCCTGTTCGGTGGTGCCGGCCGACACCGAGCAGGGCGCGAAGCCCGACCGCGAGCCGCGGCCCAAGCTGTCGCCCGGGTCGAGCCGGATCCGCCTGCTGGACCGGGACGCACTCCGGGCGACCTACGTCGACGAGCAGAGCGGCCTGATCCCCTCGGTCACCTCCTACACCCAGCACTCGTTCCCGTTCACCGGGGCCGTCATGGCCGTACCCGGTGCCTCGATGGAGCCGGCCGGTTACGGCCGCACCCGGGACTTCGCGTCCGCGTGGTCCATCGCGGTGGCCGAGTCGCTGGAACGGCTCGCCGCGTACACGCCTGCCAAGCGGACCGGAGTCCGGGCCGGCTACGCCGACGTGGCCGATGCCGCGATCGACCCCCGCTCGCTCGGCCTGTACCCCGACGACCGGTTCCTGACCCCGGGCTTCCCGTACCGGAAGTTCACCGAGGACGCGCCGACCGACTGGGTGTGGGGCTACTCCTTCGGCCGCGGCAGGCCGGTGCTGGTGCCGGAGGGCTTCGTCTACTACCGGGCGCCGCTGCCCGCCGGTGAGCGCAGGTTCGCCGGCGAGATCTCCAGCGGCTTCGCGCTCGGGGGCTGCTACGAGGAGGCCGTGCTGCACGGGATCCTCGAAGTCGCCGAACGCGACGCGTTCCTGATGGCCTGGTACGGACGGACGCCCCTGCCCCGGATCAGCCTCGGCACGGTGCCCGACCGCCGGATCCCGCTGGTGGCCGAGCGCATCGAGCGGCAGGGGTACCGGGTGCACGTCTTCGACAGCACACGGGAACACGGGATCCCGTCGTTCTGGACGCTCGCCGAGGACGTCAGCGGAACCGGACGGCCCAGGGCCGTCTCGACCGGCGGCAGCGGGCTGCGTCCGGCCGACGCGATCCTGGCCGCGCTGCACGAACTGAGCCAGACCGTCGAGTACATGACCGTCCTCGCGCTCGATCCGCAGTGGAGCGAGCGGGCCCGGTACCTGACCGACCACCCGGACGACGTCCTGTCGATGGCCGACCACCTGCTCTGCGCAGCCGATCCGGCCACCTTCGACCGGTACGCCTTCCTGCTCGACGCCCCGGTGACGTCGACCTGGCAGCAGGGACTCGAACGCTGGCACTGGCCGAGCAACACCGACATCGGCGCGGACCTCGACGAGGCCGTCCGGCGCTTCGCAGCGGCCGGCATGGACGTCGTCGCCGTCGACACCACCTCCATGGAACACACAGCGGGAGGCTTCAGATGCGTCAAGGTGATGGCACCGGGATCGGTGCCGATGACCTTCGGACACGCGGCCCGGCGGGTGACCGGACTGCCCAGGCTGTCCGAGGTGCGCAATCCGCACCCGCATCCCTTCCCGTGATCGAGGCAACCGTGATCGACGAAACCGTGATCGACCCGGCCGAGACCGGGCACGAGGCCGGCGTGGGCCGGGAGTTCCTGCGGGTCAGCCTGGAGGACCTCGCCGAGGCGATGGAGACCCGGCAGTCGGAGTACGCCAACCCGGACGAGCCGCTGAAGTTCAAGATCTACCGGGACCGGCCCCGACGCGCCCTGACGACCAGGGTGCCCAGGGAGCTGACCGGAGTCGAGGCGCTCGACGAGTCGGCGCTGTCGACGCTGCTGCGCTACGGCTACGGCATCTCCCGGCAGGAGTTCGACACCAACGGGACCTGGCCCTACCACCGGATGGTCGCGTCCGCCCGCTGCCTGTTCGCTGTCCAGCTGTACGTCTGCCTGGCCGACGGCGTCTACCACTACGACGCCCCGCACCACTCGCTGGTGCTGCTGCGCGAAGGGGACCACCGGCAGCTGCTGTCCAGGGCGACCGGAACCGGCGGCACACCGCCGGAGGCCGTGTTCGTGCTCTCCGGACTGTTCTCCAAGGCCGCCTACATCTACCGCGACTACGCCTACCGGCTGTGCACCCAGGAGGCCGGCCTGCTCACCGGCAACCTCGACCTCGTCGCGCGGTCCATGGGCCTGCGGGCGCAGGTGCACCACCAGTTCCTCGACGAGCCGGTCGACAAGCTGCTCGGGCTCGACCCCGACGAGGAGCCGGCACTCGTGGTCCTGCCGCTCCACCTCGCCGGTGCCGACGCCGAGATCCCGCGCCACGCGGTCGCGGAGACGGCGGCGGCACTGGCCGCGACCATCGACCCGATCGAGCCGCACGTGGTCCGCAGCGGACTGGACGTCGCGCAGGCCTGCCCGAGGCTGACGGCGGTCAACCGCGCGTCCCTGCGCACCGACACCGCGAGCTTCGCGACGGCCGAACCCATCCCGACCGCCGTGCCCGCCGTGCCCGGCCGCGAACTGCTGGCCCTGCCCGCGACCGAGGTCCCGGACGCGGACCTGGCGCAGGTGCTGCGGGCCCGCGACTCCGGTCCCGGGATCTTCCGGCCGGTCGCCTCGCAGGTCGACGGACTCGAACTGTGGACGCGGCTGGCGCGGGCCCGCACCGGGGTCAGCAGCGATGCCGTCCCGGCGGGTGCGCCGGTGCCGTTGGAGATCTACCTGACCGTCGGTGACCTCACCGGCGTACCGGCCGGCTGCTACCGGCTCGACCAGGCCACCGGCGCACTGCACCCGGTAGGCCCCGCGGGCCCCGGCACGGACGCCGTCACCGCGATCGAACGTGTCACCATACCCGGACCGGTCTTCAAGGACCTGAACGCCATCGTCCACCTCGTCGTCGACCGCGACTGGGCGTTCGACACCTTCGGTGACCGCGGCTACCGGGTGCTCAACCAGGAGGCCGGGCTGCTCGCACACCGCGTGTGCGTCGCGGCCGCGGCGCAGGGCCTCTCCGGCCGGATCGTCAACGCCTACCACAGCGAGGGAGTGCGCGCGGCGCTCGGACTCACCGAGCAGCGCCACACCCCCGTCTTCCAGATCCTGCTGGCCAGGACCGGACCGGGCGGACGCGTGATCGTGCCCGTAGAGCCGGAGGCGGCGGAGTGATGGACGAGCTGGTGATGGACAACCTGAGGGAAACCGGCCCCGAGCCGGCTCCGTACGTGCTCGGCCCGGCAGCCGTGGTCCGCCTCGCCGGCAGCCCGGTCGCCGCGCTGGAGGGCCTGCGGTGCACGGAGAGCTGGCGCACCGCCACCGGCCTGGTGCCGCTGCGCGCCGAGATCGCCGCAGCGGCCGACGAGTTGTCGAAGCTGCTGCACACCGCGATCGGCGCCACGGGCGGCGGCGAGCGCAAGGCCAGGCTCGTCGCGGTGCGCAGGGCCGTGCACCGCGGCCGCCACGTCGACCCGGCACGTCTGGTCGACGTCCCCGCCGAACTGGCCGCCCCGGTCCAGGAATGGACGGCACGGCTCGCCGAACGCGACCGCCTGCTGGCGGCACTGCCGGGGCAGCTCGAACAGGACTGGACCGCGAGCTACGAGTCCCTGCTCGCCGCCGCCCGGCTGCCCGCGTTCCAACTCGGCCTCGTGCACGCCAACCCGGACATGTTCCTAGCCCTGCGGAAGTGGTTCGACACCGGCCGCGCACCGCAGCGCCAGACCGTGCTGCGCCTGGCGCAGTACCTGGCCCGTTCCGCGGCGAAGACCAGCCCGTACTCCACGTTCACCAGCAGCGGCCTGGCCGCCTGGGGCCGGGCCGAGTCCATCGTCGAGCCGGCCGGGCAGCGGTGCGCCGCGGTGACCGCGACCGAGGTCAGCGTCGGATCGCTGCACCGGATCGCGCGCGCCGTCTGCGAACGCCCGGAGCTCGTCGGCGGCTGCCGGATCCGGACCAACCCCAGCGCCACCGTCCACGACGGCGCCCTGCTGTTCCTGGGCCGCCGACCGGACGAGTACGTGCACAGCCTCGCACTCACCCCGACCCTGCGCCGGGTGCTGGAACTGACCACGCAGGAGAGCACCTTCGACGACCTGCGGGGCACGCTCCTGGCCCTGGCGGCCGACGGGAACCAGGTCGACGTGTTCCTGCGCCGCCTGGTGACGCTGGGCCTGCTGGAGCTGGTCCCGCCGCTCGCCGACCAGTCCGCGGACCCGGTCGCCGACCTGCGCGCCTGGCTCCACCAGCGCCGGCAGCCCGGCTTGGAACGGCTGGACCGGACCCTGCAGGAGATGGCCGAGGCGCTGTCGAGCTACCCGACGATCACCGAACCCGGTGACCGGGTCGCCGTCCGCGACGCCGTGGTCCGCGCACTGGACACCGCCCTGCGCGAGGTCGGTGACCACGCCCACGCCCACAACCCGAAGATGGCCCAGGAGTTCGCCCGGTACAGCTTCTACGAGAACGCGGTGCACCCCGGCACGACGGCCGTGCTGGACCGGGCGAGCTGGCGGCCGCTGCTGGACGACCTCGACGCGGTGCGCACCCTGCTCGGGCTGATCGGCCCCGACCTGCCGTTCAAGCTCACGCTCGGCTCGGTGTTCCGGAGCAAGTACCCGGCCGGCGCGCAGATCCCGCTGCTGGTGTTCTACCGGGACGTGCTGACCGAGCAGTCCGCCGGCGCCGCCCCGGGCCCGGCCGGACGCGGGTCGCGCCTGGCGCACAGCCGGTTCGCCGCCGCGGACGGCCCGGTCGAGGCCGTGCGGGAGCTGTACCGCCTGCGCACCGCCGTCAAGCGGCTGCTGGGCGAGCGGACGCCGGACGCGGACGGCGTGGTCCGGGTCGACGCCGACGAGGTGCGCAAGCTGGCCGAGGAATGGCCGGACTGGGTCCGCACACCGACCTCGCTCGCGGTCTACTGCCAGCTCGCCGACGCCGCCCACGGCCCGGAACTGGTGGTCAACAGCATCGGTTGCGGCTTCGGCCGCGGCCGCAACCGGGTACGGCAGATCCTGGACGTGCTCGACCTGCACGCGGACGTCCCGGACGAACCGGGGCTGGCCGCGGAGCGCGACGACTTTCTCTTCGCCGAGTTCGAGGCCGTGGCCCGCTCCGCCGTCAACGTCAGGAAGCCGGGCGTCGGGCTGGTCGTCGACTACCCCGGTGTCCGCAGCACGCGCGAGGACGACGACCGGCTACCGGTCAACGACCTCCACGTGGAGTGCGGCGACGACGGGCTGCTCGCGCTGGTGTCGCGGCGGCTGGGCAAGCGGATCTGCCCGGTGCATCCGGGCCTCGGCGCCGACCGGCTACTGCCGCCCGCCGCACGTTTCATGATCGAGGCGTTCGGCGAGTCCAACACCTGGTTCGGCGCGCACACCGAGCTCAGGATGACGTCGGACCCGCGCGCGGACGACGGCGTGTTCCACCTGCCCCGGCTGATGGTGGGCAACGTGGTGCTGCGCCGCGCCGTGTGGATGACCCGCGCGGACCGGCTGCCCCGGCGGGCCGACGCCGCGACCGGCGCGGCCTGGATGCTGAAGACGGCCGACTGGCTGGCCGAACACGGCATCCCCGAGCGGTGCTTCGTCACCGTCCTCGACCCGGCCTCCCTCGGCCAGGGCGAGAACGGCCAGGGGCCGAGCAACGACACCAAGCCGAACTACGTGGATTTCGCGAGCATGCTGCTGCTGCTCGGTTTGGAACGCCGGCTCACCGAGCCGAACGCGATCGTGCAGATCAGCGAGATGCTGCCGGATCCCGGCCAGGTCCGCGGCGAGCACGTGGCGGAGTACATCGTGGAACTGAACGAGCCCGGAGTCACCCATGTCTGAGATGTCTGAGCACAGTTGGGTCAGCGCCCACCTCTTCTACCACGGCGACCAGGACGCCGTGATCGTCGGTGTCGTCAAACCCGCCGTCGAGCGGCTGGGCCGATCCGGGCTGGTCGACGGCTTCTTCTTCCTCCGCTACTGGGAGTGCGGCCCGCACGTCCGGCTGCGGGTGCGCACCCGGCCGGAGCACGTCCAGGAGGTGCGCTCGGTCATCGAGGAGACGGCCGCGGAGTTCTACCGCACGTCGCCGTCGCAGTCCCCGCTGACCGAGCAGGGCTACGCCGAGGCCGCGGCCGAACTCGCCGCGCTGGAGCGCATGGCCGACTACGACACGGTGCTGCACCCGGACAACTCGGTCGCGTTCATCGACTACGTGCCCGAGACCGAGGCGTTCGGCACCGGCCGGGCACTGGAGGCCGTCGAGAAGCAGTTCATGGCGTCCAGCGTGCTGGCGGTCGAGCTGATCGCCCGCGGTCGGACCCCGGGGCAGCGCGCCATGGACGCCTTCTCCATGCTGGCCGCCAACCGCACGGTCTTCACCGGCATCCTGCCCGAACTTGCCTACCAGGCAAGGTTCATGGTCGAGAGCGGCAGCGCCGGGGCGGAGCTGCTGGGATCGCCGGACTTCGAGCGGCACTTCGACGCCAACCGGGCCCAGCTGCGCGCCGGTCTGGAGACGGTGTGGGCGGCGACCCGGGGAGTGGCCCTGCCGGACGCGTCCGTGGCCGGCAGCTGGCTCAAGACCGTGCGGGAGGCCAACGACACCCTGGTGGAACTGGAGTTGCTGGGGCGGCTGGACGCCTACCCCGACTTCGAGGCGCCGGCCGACGTGCTGCAGCACATCAACCACCTGGTCCCGCAGCTGATCGTGGAACGGTGCACGCACCTGATGTGCAACCGGCTCGGCATCAGCCTGGCCCAGGAGTCCCACCTGCGACTGCTGCTGACCAGGACCGCCTTCGACCTGTGCGCGGTGTGATCCCCATGAGCGACGAGGCGACCCGCTACCAGGACAGCGTGCACACGCCGACCGAGGTGGCGAACCCGGAGGCGTACCCGCCCCGGCTGGTCAAGAGCTACCCGGGCGCACCGCGGCACCCGCTGCCCTGGCCGCCCGAGAAGTCCGGACACCGGCTCGGCAGGCGGCTCGCCGAGCTGGGCGGCATCACCCGGTCCCAGTGGCTGACCCCGCTGGACATGCTGCCGTTCACCGACAGCTTCGAGGCCATCCCGGACGACGATCCGCTGCAGTGGCTGGTGACCCGCCGTCCGACGCCCTCGGGGGGTGCCCGGTACAGCGCCGAGTGGTACGTGATCGCCGGGCCCGACTCGGACGTGCCCACCGGCGTCTACTACTACGACCCGGCACGGCACGACCTGGTGCGCCTGCGTTCGGGCGACTACCTCGGCTGGGTGGCGTCCCGACCGGCGACCACCGTCCTCGTGCAGACCAACGTGTTCTGGCGGCTGGCCGCCAAGTACGGCGAGATGTACTACCGCCTCGCCTGCCTGGAGGCCGGGATCCAGGTGGCCCAGGCGCTGGTGGTCGCGGCCGACGAGGACGCCACGGCCCGGCTGTGCTTCCCCGACGCCGACCTCACCGAACTGCTGGGGATCGACCCGAGGGCGGAGGGCGTGCACGCCGTCGTCGAGCTGGTCGCGCCGGTGCCCGCCGCCTTCGAGGGGCCCTCGCTGTCCGCCTTCCCGCAGGCCTTCGCCGCACATGCGGCCGTGCACCGGCAGAGCCGGCCCGCCCCCGAACCGCTGCCGTCCGCACCCCCCGGGGAGGCCGAGCGGATCAGCCTGCCGCAGGCGGCGGTGGACCTGCGGGCCGGTACGCGGACCCGGCACGCGGCCATGCGAGGCTTCAAGGGCGAGACCATGTCGATCGGCACGCTGGCCACGATCCTCACTGCCTACGGTCAGCAGGAGCGCTGGGACCTGCCGGCCAACCTGGTCGAGTTCTACTGCGTCATCGCCGACGTGGCCGGCGTCCCGGACGGTGCCTACCGCTACCTTCCCGACGAGCACCGACTGGAGCTGGTCGGCGAGGGCGACCCCCGTCAGCGGCTGCGCGAAGCCGCGCTGGCCGCGCTCACCCAGCAGGGCGCCCGCACGGCGAACGTGTGGCTGCTGCCGGTGGGCGACGCCGAGGCGGCCGAGGAACGGTTCGGCCCCCGCTGGTACCGCGTGCAGCAGGCGGCCGCCGGCGCCGCACTGCACCGGGCCTGCCTCGCCGCCGCCGCCGTCGACGTGGCCGGCCGGATCCAGAACGACGTGCTCACCCACCTGCTGGACGCCTGGTTCGGCCTGGACGGGCGGAAGCGGAGCCTGCTGATGGCGCAACTGGGCACCGAGCACCCCGCCGGGCTGCGCCCCGAGTTCCGGCTGACCTGGTGAGGGAGAACGACTCGTGAGCGACACCGTACTCGGCGACGGCCTGCTGGCCGACGCCATCGCCCGGCGCCCACCATCGATGTTGGTGGTGGCGCGGGACAGCTGGGACACCGGCGACTGGACCGCGGCGCACGACCGGGGCGAGCCCTGGCTGCCGGTGTGGACCGAACTCGACCGGGTCGTGATCGGCCCGCTGGTCCGGCCCGGCGAGCGCGGCTGCGTCTGGTGTGTGCAGACCTGGCGCTCCAGCGCGCCCGAACGCGAGCCCCGGACGGGCGAACTGCGCGAGGACGACCGGATCGCGACCAGCCCGTCGGCCTGGCTGTCCGGCTTCGCCGCCGAGGCCGTGTGCGACGTGGTGCACGCGGGCGCCGCCACGGACTGCTGCTGGTACCTCGACCTGCGTGACCTGTCGCTGACCCGGCACGCGTTCCTCCCGGACCCGCTGTGCGCGGTCTGCGGCGCGCTGCCCGAGGACACGGCGGCGCGGGCCGCGATCGTGCCCCTCGCCCGGCCCAAGCCCCGGGCCCGCTCCAGCCGGATCCGCGAACTCTCCGAGTCCCGGCTGACCGAGCTCTACGTGGACGCCCAGACCGGGGTGGTCGCCCCGCCCCGCGGCATGCGCGACTCGATGGTCCCGCTGACCGAAGCGGTCCTGGCCGAGTACGGATACCGGGGCGAGGCGGGGTTCGGGCGCACCCGCGACTTCGCGTCCAGCCGGGCCACCGCGGTCGCCGAGGCACTGGAACGGCTCGGCGGCCAGTGGCCTTGGGGCAAGCGGACCACCGTGCGCGGCAGCTACGCGGAACTGGCCGGCGACGCCCTGGATCCGCGGTCGCTCGGACTGCTCGCCCCGGAGCGCTACCTGGAGCCGGACTGCGCCTACCAGCCGTTCACCGAGGACGCCGTGGTGGACTGGGTGTGGGCGTACTCCTTCGGCCAGGCCCGGCCGGTGCTCGTGCCGGAGACCCACGCGTACTACCGGACGCAGTTCCAGCCGGGGGCCCGGACGGACAAGCCGTTCACCTTCGAGATCTCGAACGGCTGTGCCCTCGGCGGCTGCGTCGAGGAGGCGATCCTGCACGGGATCCTGGAGGTCGTGGAGCGCGACGCGTTCCTGATGACCTGGTACGCCAGGTTGCCCGTTCCCGAGGTGGACCTCCGCCGGGCGCCGGATCCGCGCATCGGGCTCCTGGTGGAACGCATCGAGCACACCGGGCGCCGGGTGCGGGCCTTCGACATCACCCTGGCCGAGGGGATCCGCGCGTTCTGGGTCCTCGCACAGGACACCACCGGTGACGACACCCGGCCGAAGGTCGTCTGCACCAGCGGCTCGGCGCTGGACCCGGTCGCCGCCGTGCTCACCGCCCTCGGCGAACTGGCACCCATCGTCGAACAGGAACAGGCCAGGTACCCGGCCGAGGCCGAGCGGGCCAGGCGGATGGTGACCGACCCCGACCTGGTGCGGATCATGACCGACCACTCGCTGTGCAACGCGACGCCCGAGGCCTTCGACCGCTTCTCGTTCCTACTCGACGGCGACCGCCTGATCGGCTGGGACGAGGTGATCACCCGCAGCCCCTGGCCGCTCCACACCGACCTGCGGGACGACCTGACCCTGGCCGTCGACCGGATGCTGGCGGGCGGCATGGACGTCGTGGTCGTCAACCAGACCTCGCCCCTGCACGAGGCCGCCGACCTGCACTGTGTGAAGGTGATCGCGCCCGGCGCCCTGTCCATGACCTTCGGCCACCGCAACCGGCGCACCGCCGGGCTGCCCCGGCTGCGGGAGGTGCCCCACCGGCTCGGCCACGCGCCGCGCCCGTTGACCGACGACGACCTCAACCCCCACCCCCACCCGTTCCCATGACCGCCCACGCCATCACCTTCGGAGTACGCGTCGCGGGCCTGCCCGCGGACGTGGTCGAGCGGCTCGTCGACCACCGGCTGCGGCGCGAGCTGCTCGCGCTGTCCCGCGTGGCGGCCGAGCTGACGGCCGGCGCCGCGGCGCTGTCCGAGCGCTGCCACGCCGTGATCGGCGCGCTGGAAGACCCCGTGGCCAAACCCAAACTGGTCGCGCTGCGCCGGGCGGTGCATCAGCTGCGTGACCCGGCCCGGCTGCTCGCCGAGCCCCAGGTCGCCGCCGCCCTCGGCGACGAACTCGCCGCCGACGTCGCCGAGTTCGGCCGCAGGCTGGGCCGGTACCGCGCCGACCGGGCGCAGCTGCCGACCGTGCTGGCCGAAGCGACCAGGGCCGTCGACGCCGGCCTGCGCGAGATCCGCGCGGATCCCCGGTTCGACCAGGGCCTCGCCCACGCCAGCCCCACCCTGTACGAGGTGCTCGGCCGCAGGCCCGGGCGGCAGGAGCTGATCCGGCTGGCTGTCTACGCCGCCCGCGCCGCCGTCAAGACCAGCCCGTTCAGCACGTTCACCGCCAGCGGCCTCGGCCGGTTCGTCCCGGAGGGGCCTGCCCTGCGGTGGGCCGCGACCGAGCAGGCACGATCGATCGTCGAACTCGACCTGTCGGTCCTCACGCCCTTGGCCGCCGGCTCGACCGGGGCGACGGTCCGGGTCAACCCCAGCGCGCGCCTCGTGGCCGACACCGTCAGGTTCCTCGGCCCGGCACCGGCGGAGGAACTCCTCACCGTCCCGCTGACCCCGCCGCTGCGGCACTGCCTGCGCGCCGCCGCCGGCCGCCCGACGCTCGCCGCGCTGACGGCCGGCTTTCCCGCGCCGCCGGAGCAGGCGGCCGGATACCTGCGCTCACTCGTGACGAGCGGACTGCTCCTGGTCGAGCCGGACTTCGACGACCACGGCATCGATCCGGTGCGGCAGTTGGCCGAGCGGGTCCCCGCACTGGTGCCGCTCCGGGAGGGTCTGCGCGCGTACGGCAGCTCCAAGGGAGCCGACCGGGTCGTGCTCGGCGCCGCGCTCCACGAGCGGCTACGGGACCTCGGTACCACGGCAAAACTGCGGGACGTGGTGACCGAGCAGTCGGTGATCCCCGGAGTCGTGGTCGAGGCGGGCCTGCCGTCCTGGCAGGACGCACTGGACGACCTGGCCCTCGCCTGCCGACTGCTCGCGGTCTTCGACTGCACGCTGCCGTTCAAACTGGCGATCGCCGCGTTCATCCGGGAGCGCTTCGGCGCGGAAGCACCGGTGCCGTTCGACCGGTTCTACGCCGAACTCCTCCGCGACGGACACGAGGCCAGGCGGCTGCACCCTGCCGCGGTCGCCTTCGACATGACCGGGCTGACCGCGACCCTGGCCGCCAGTCCGGTCGCGGAGGTGCGCCACCTGGTGGACCTGGTAGCCGAGGTCCGGCGCGCACTGCCGGACCGTCAGCGGATCGAGACGGTGCTCCGCGCGCTGCCGGCCTGGGTGCGACCGGTCGGCTCGGTCGCCGTGTACGCCCAACGCGACGGCGACCAGTTGATCGTCAACGCGGTGAACTCCGGATTCGGCCGGGCCCGGTCGCAGGTGCGCCGACTGCTGCGCCACGTCGCGGACGACCCGCTCCCGGTCGACGCGGTGTACCCGGGCACACCGACGTACGCGGAGTTCACCCATACCCTCGCCACCTCGCTCAACCAGCGCGAGCCGGCCCTGCCGGACCGGCTCGACTACCCGCCGCCCGCCCGGCTGACGGTCGGCCTGGACGACGACGGACTGCCGGCCCTGTACGACGGCGGATCGGTCGTCCGTCCCGTCCACGGCGGGCTCTCCTACGAGCGGCAGTTCCCGCCGGTCATGGCCTTGCTGGTCGAGGCGTTCGGCGAGAATCCGCTGCTGCTGCGGCCCGACCAGCCGTTGCAGCACGACGCGGGCGCCGGGAACGGGCAGGGCCGGGTCCTGCACGCGCCGCGGCTGAGCATCGGGCACGCGGTGCTGCGGCGAGCCACCTGGGTGGCCCAGCCGGGGACGCTGCCGCGCCGCGCGGCCGGTCAGTCCGACGCGGACTTCCTGCTCCTGCTGACGACCTGGCTGACCGAGCACGGACTCCCACCGCGGTTCTTCGTGTCCGTGCTGCCGACAGGCGTCGTTGCGGACGGGTCGGTCGCGGGCGACCGCAACCGCAAGCCGATGTACGTCGACATCGGATCACCACCACTCGTCCTGGCCTTCGAGCGACTGGCCAGGGATCCGGCAACCGCGGCGGTGTTCCAGGAGGTCACGCCAAGGCCCGAGGCGGCGCTCACCGATCACCAGGGGGTGCCGAGAGTGACCGAATACGTCATCGAGCTCAACTGCCGAGGAGACCAGGGATGACAGAGACCTTGTGGCGCACCGTGAACGTGTTCCACCACGACCAGGACCGCACCGATCTGCTGCTGGACGCGGTACGCCCGTTCATCGCGGAGGTGGCCCCTTCGGTGCGCCGTGTGTACTTCCATCCGCACTGGCGGCGCGGGCCGCACGTCCGCATCCCGATCCAGGCGAGCCCCGAGGTCTTCGACGGCGTCGTGGCACCGGCCGTGGGCGGCGTGCTGGAACCGTACCTGCGGGCACACCCGTCGACGGTCCTGCTCGACGAGCAGGCCGCGCACGCCGAGCACGCCCGCCTGGCCGCGCAGGAGTGCGAACGCGGGCCGCTGACTCCCTGGGCGCCCAACAACACCGTCGAGACCGAGCCCTACGACCGGCGCCAGTACGTGCTCGGCGGACCGGCCGCGGCGGACCTGCTCGCCGACTACTACGTCGACACCAACGACCTCGTGTTCGACGTCCTCGACTGGATCCGCGGCGGCGGCTCGAAGATGGCCCTCGCGGTGGACCTGTTCATCGCGGCGGCGAACCGCTTCCTCCCGCCGGTGACCTACGGCTACATGTCCTACCGCGGACACGCCGACGCCTTCCTGGCGAAGAACCCCGACGGCCTGCGCGTCCGGTTCGACCAGGTCTACGAGGCCAACGCCGGGACCTTCCGGCAGCGGGTCGTCGAGATCACCGGCGCCGCGGACTACCACGACGTCGTGCCGTTCAGCGACCTCCTCGACACCCTGCTGCGCTACCGCAACCAGGCCGACGGGCTGATCGGGACCGGCGAGTTGGCGCTCGACACCGACGCGAACGGCGACCCGGAGGCCTGGGGCTCGACCTGGAACGCCTGGTCGGACCGCAGCCCGTTCCACCGGGTGCTCGGCGACCACCGGACGGCGGCCGACCAGCTCGGCGGCTGGAACACCTTCAAGCAGTACCGGGTCGTCCTCAACTGGATGTACCTCAACATGTACCGGCTCGGCATCGGCGAGCTGGAACGCAACCTGATCTGCCACCTGGTCTCCCGGGCCGTCGAGGACGTGCACGGAGTGGCCGCGATGGACCGCATCGAGGACCTGATCGGTTTCGTCGACAGCGGCGGACGGCTGTGACCGTCCCACGCACCCGAGGAGGGAAAGACGGGAGCCGTTCAGAGCCAGCCGCGGGCGCGCGCGATCTTGGCCGCATCGGTCCGGTTGCGCGCGCCCAGCTTGGCCATGGCACCGGACAGGTAGTTGCGGACGGTCCCCTCGGCCAGGCACAGGCGCGCCGCGATCGCGGCGTTGCCTTCCCCCTCCGCGACCGCGCGCAGCAGCTCGCGTTCCCGCTCCGTCAGCGGATCGGCCGCGTCCCACGCGGCCACCGCCAGTTCCGGCGCGACCACCCGCTCGCCCGCGTGCACCCGGCGCAGCGCCGCCGCCAGCTCACCGATCGGCGCGTCCTTGAGCACGTAACCGGCCACCCCGGCGTCGACCGCGCGCCGCAGGTAGCCGCTGCGCGCGAACGTGGTCACGATCAGCACCCGGGTGGGGTCACCCAGGCGGTTCAGCTCCACGGCCAGGTCGAGACCGGTACGGCCGGGCATCTCGATGTCGGTCACCAGCACGTCCGGGCGGTGCTCGCGCACCGCGGCCAGCGCGTCGTCGCCGTTGGTCGCGGTCGCCACCACCGCGATGTCCGCCTGGAGGTCCAGCAGGGACGCGAACGCGCCCAGCACCATGCCCTGGTCCTCGGCCAGCACCACCCGGATCATCCGGTCACCTCCACCGGCACCGTGATGATCAGCGTCGTGCCGGCCGAACCGAAGCGCTGCACCGAGCCGCCGAGTCCCGTGATCCGCTCCCGGAGCCCGGTCAGCCCGGTACCCTCCGGGGCGTTGCCGCCGATCCCGTCGTCCGCGATCACCAGGCGCACCCCATCCTCGTCCGTGTCCAGTCCGATGCGGCAGGTGGAAGCCCGCGCGTGCCGGGCCACGTTCGTCACCGCCTCCCGCAGCGCCAGCCCCAGCTCGTGCTCGGTCGCCGCGACCAGGACGGGCTCGTCGCCACAACTCACCTGCAACGTCACCCCGGTCCCGGCCAATGTACGCCGCGCCACCTCCAACTCCGCGCGGATGCTGGTCCGTCGCCAGCCGGTGACCGTGCTGCGCACGGCGGCCAGCGCCTCCCGCGCGTTGCGCTCGATCTCCTCGGACTCGGCGCGCGCCCGCTGCGGGTCGGCGAGCACCAACTCCTTGGTCAGCTGCGCCCGCATCACCACCGCGGTCAGCGAGTGCCCGAGCAGGTCGTGCAGGTCACGCGCGATCCGTTCGCGTTCCGCCAGCGTCGCGAGCAGTTCGACCTGCGAGGTGCGCAGCCGCTGGTTCTCCCGTTCCTGCCGCCGGTCACGCTGCTTGAGTTCGAGCAGCCCGATCACCCAGATCATGACGAGCGCCGACGCGAATCCCAGCAGCCGGTAGGACACCGGTACCTGCGACAGCAGCGCCGTGACGCAGTCCAGCACGGTCAGGCCGGCGAACCACCGCCGCGCGACGGGCCACGGCAGCGCGTTGCCCGCGGCGGCCGCGGCGTAGATGAACAGCACGCTCGCGGCGGCGTTGAACGGCGTGGCCAGCGCGCCGAGCACGGCCATCGGGACCAGCGACGCCCAGACGCTCCACGCCGACCGTCCGCGCAGCAGGGCCAGGGCGTACAGCAGCACCGTGGCCGTGCACACCACGATCGCCAGCGGCCACTCCCACCACGCCGGATTCGGTGAGAAGTACGGCTGCGCCGGCATGAACAGCAGGTAGCCGAGGTAGACCCACTCCCAGGTCCGCAGCCGCTCGGCCACGGACCGGGAAGCAGTGCCGTCGAAGCCACTCATGTCCACCTCGTATCCACCTCGGGTCCGCCTCCGATCCTGGTCGTTATGCGTCAGAGCCGCGCGTGACGGTAGGACGTCGCCGCCGTACCGGCCGCCACCGCCGTGGTGACCAGCAGGGCGAGCACATGGATCAGGGCGGTGCCGTCGCCGAGCTGAGCGAGCCCGAGCTGTGCGAGGTGGTAGGTGGGCAGGAACTCCGCGATGTCCCGCACGGCCGAGGGCAGGAACCGGATCGGGATCCACAGCCCGGACAGCACCGCCAGCGGGAACAGCACCGCGTTGAGCAGCGCGATCGCGGCACCCGGGCGGAACCGGAAACCGACCGCCACACTGAACAGCGTGAACGGGACGCTGCCCAGCAGCAGCACCAGCACCACCCGCACCAGCGCCCAGGGCGAGGCGTGGAGCGTGCCGAAGACCGCGGCCGCCACCCCCATCAGCACCAGCACGCCCACCCCGTAGAGGAGCGCGGCGGTGGCCTTGGCGGCGAGGCTGATCCAGATCGGCACCGCGGACACTCGCTTCATGCGCAGCCAGCCGAGGTCCCGGTCCTGTGCGACCCCTACCCCCGGCTGCAACGAGGCCACCGTGATCACGCCGTAGGTGCCGAACGTGGCCACCATCGCCGTACCGGCCGAGAGGCCCTGGACGGCGTCCTGCCCGTACAGCAGGTTGAACAGCACGAAGAACCCGACCGGCATGAGGACGCCGAAGAACAACGAGGTGGGCTCCCGCACGATCGACCGGAGTTCGTCCCGCAGCTCGGCCCAGAAGACCCGTCCTGTCATCACGTTCACGCTGCCCTGCCTTCCCGAGTGCTTTCCGGGAGTTCACGGTCGCCGGTCAGCGCGACCACGGCCTCCGCCAAACCGGCGTCCTGAACCCGCAGCTCCGACAACTGCGGATCGCGGGCCAGCAGCACGCGCAACAGGTCCTCCGGCGAGCGGGTCTGGATCGTTACCAGCTCGCGCTCCCGCCTGACCCGGAGCACGCCCGGCAGCCGCTCCAGTCCGTCCTGGTCCAGACCGGTCCGGACGGTCACCGTGCGGTCCGGCAGGCGGGACACGAGTTCCTCCGGCGGCGCGTCCGCCAGTACCCGGCCGCGGTCGAGCACCACCACCCGGTTCGCGACCGCGGCTGACTCCTCGATCAGGTGCGTGGTCACCAGCACCGCGGTGCCCTGCGCCCTGCGCTGCGCCAGGACCTGCCAGAAGTGCCGCCGCGCCCGGGTGTCCAGGCCGACCGTCGGTTCGTCCAGCACCAGCAGCGCCGGCTCGGTGACCAGCGCCATCGCCAACTGCACGCGTTGCCGCTGACCGCCGGAGAGCTTCGACACCCGCCTGCGCGCGAGCTCGGTCAGCCCGAGCTCCGCCAGGATCGGACCGGCTGCCGCCGCCCGCAGCCCACCGCGGACGGCGGCACCGCTCACCAACTCGTTCACGGTCAGCGTGTTCGGGAATCCCAGGGTCTGCTGCGCCACACCCAGCCGTCGGCGGGTCGTCGCGCGGCGCGGGTCACCGCCCAGGATCCGCACCGTCCCGTGCTGCGGCGCGAGCAGTCCGACCGCGAGCGCCACCAGTGTCGACTTCCCGGCCCCGTTGGGGCCGAGCAGCGCGACGCACTCTCCCGGGTCGACCCGCAGGTCCACGCCGTCCAGTGCGACCGTCTCTCCGTACCGGTACCGCAGCCCTTCGGCCGTCAGCACCGCCTGTGTCGTTGCCATGGTCACCAGACTCCCGTCCGGTGACCGTGCTCGGCAGTGCCGCCCTGTCACCATCCCGAGATGACGAAAGTAATCCCTGCTCACCGGGGATCCCCCGGGAGGAGGGATCGGGGGTGCTCGCACTATAGCGGGGGCACTTGAACCTCTGGCCGGGAAGCCGAGAAGACACAGAAGTAGGCGGCCAACTCGCCGCCGAAGTGGCTGCCTTGGAGGCAGCTGCCGCCACCGTTGCGGCGTGATGTGTTCTCAATGTGTTCTGGGCCGTGGTGCCAGCTCCTTCGAGCTGACACCACGGCCCCTGACCTGCATGTTCGCTGTGGGCGCGGACGGTTTCGAACCGCCGACATCTGCTTTGTAAGAGCAGCGCTCTACCACTGAGCTACGCGCCCCCGGTCGTGGCCTGGTGGGCGCACGACGAGAGCCTAGGGTACCTGGTCCCGAGGGGTGGTGTGGTGGGGGGCGGGCCCCGGGGTGCCGCCGGGTGGGGCGGATCGGGGAGAATGGGCGCGGATCAGCGGGTCGGAGCAGGGAGCAGGGAGCGCGCAGTGGCGGTGGCCGGCGGGAGCGGGCGGCGGGGGCGGCGTCGGGCGGGGAGTGCGCTGGGCGATGCGCTGGTGCTGCCGGTGGTGCTGGCGGGTGCGTTGGGGGCTGTGGGGCTGGCGTCGGCGGGCAGTGGCGGCTGGTGGGGTCGGCGCGGGGCCGGGGAGGGTGTGCGGGCGGAGGCCAAGGAGGCCCGGGCCGCGGCGCAGGAGGCGTTCTACGAGCTGGACGAGACGCAGCGCGAGGTGCAGCTCGCGGTGGAGACCGTCCGGGCCGCGGAGGAGGGTGCGGGGGCGCAGCGTGCGCTGGCCGAGCTGCCGGCGATCTCCGGTCGGGTCGAGCAGGTCACGGTGAACTACCTGGCCGCCCTCGACGCCCATGACCTGGACAACGAGGCCCTGGACGCCGGTTCCGCCGCCATGGCGCGGCGTCTGCTGGAGGACGTGAAGGGCCAGCTGCACTCCGCCCGCGCCGAGCTGACCGACTTCCTGCGCCGTCTCCAGCCGACCCTCCAGCACGCCGAGCAGCAGCTGATGCGGGTCACTCCGGCCGTCGAGCAGGCCAAGCGCGCGCTGCTGCAGGCCACCACCACGCTGGACGGAGTGCGCGGCGCCGGCCTGCGGGCCGACGACCTGGCGGCCCGGTTGGCCGAGCTGGCGCCCGAGTTGGGGCGGCTGAACGAGGGCGCGGCACGGCACGGGGTGGCGGCCACGCTGCAGCGGGCCGAGGACGTGAAGCGGCGCGCCGAGGCGATCTCCGCCGACGCCGCCCAGCTGCCCGAGCGGGCCCGCGAACTCGACCGGCGGGTGTCGAGTCTGCGGACCAGGATCCAGGCGTTGGAGACCAAGGCGGGGACGGTCGACCCGGCGCTGAGCGAGCTGCGCCGCCGGTTCAGCACCGTCTGCTGGCAGGACCTCCAGCGGGTGCCCGAGCAGGTCGCCGAGGCCGGCCGGGCCGCGGAGCGCAAGCTCACCGAGGCCGCCCGGGCCCGGGACGAGCAACGCTGGGCGGACGCCACGGCCGCGATCGGTACGGTCCGCGCGCTGCTGGACACCGCGGACGGTTCGGTGCAGGCGGTGAACGAGCGGCTGCGGCAGCTGAACGAGGTGCAGCACGACCCGAACCGGGAGGTGGAGCGGGCCCGCTTCGCCGTACGGGACGCACAGCGCCTGGCGATGGCGGGCCGCAGCGCGCCGGACCCGCGGCACGCCGCCCCGCTGGACGAGGCGGTGGCCCGGCTGGACCGGGCGGTGGCGAACCTCCAGGCGGCCGGCCGGCACCCCGACTACTGGTACTTCCTGACCGAGCTGGCGGCGGTGCGGGAGACGGCGGCGCAGGTGATCGGCCTGATCCGCGGCGATCTCGGCCACCGGTGACCACCGATCCCCTCGGCCACCGATGACCACCCGATGACCACCCGATGACCACCGACACCGTCGACAACCGGTGACCGCGCATCGGTACCCTGCCGGTATGCCACGCTACGACTTCCGCTGCCGCTCCTGCGGCGCCACCTTCGAGCTCAGCCGCCCCATGGCGCAGGCCAACGACCCCGCCGTCTGCCCGCAGGGCCACCCGGACACCGTGAAGCTGCTGTCCACCGTCGCCGTCACCGGAGCGGCGGCCGGCGGCGCGCCGCAGCAGGCCCCGAGCGGGGGCGGCTGCTGCGGCGGTGGGTGCTGCGGCTAGCCGACCGCAGCCGAGAGGAACCGACGGGCGATCTCCTCCCCCGCCGCCACCCCCACCTCCGCGAGGGCGGTGACGCCGGGGGCCGTCCACCCGCTGTCGGCCAGTTCGCCGTGCCCGGGGCGCCACCCGGCGTCGGCGGCGAGCAGCAGGTCGGCGTCAAGCAGCGAGTCCCCGGCTGCCAGCACGGTGTCCGCGCCGCTGCGGCGGAGGACCTCGGCCAGCGCCGCGCTCTTGCACAGCGGCTGGGGCACGGCGTACACCTTGCGGCCCTGCAGCGAGACCCGCCAGCCGCGTTCGGCGCACCAGCCGGTCAGCTCGGCCAGCCAGCCGGCTGGCAGCCGGTCGCGCTCGACGACCAGGTAGGCGAACAGCTCGTCGGCGACCCGCCGTTTGCGGGTCCACTCCGGGTCGGCGCAGAGCGCGAGCTGCCGGACCACCTCCGCCGCCGGCGCCGAGCCGGCCGCGATCCGGGCGGTGATCTCGCGGCGCCAGTCCGGGTCGGGCGCGCCGTCCACCAGCAGCTGTCCGCCGTTCGCGCAGATCGCGTAAGTCGGTTGCGGGCCGGGCAGGTTGACCCGCCGGTACTGCTCGACGGTCCTGGTGGTGGCGGGCACGAAGCCGGCCTTCCGCCCCAGCTCGGCCAGCAGCGCGGCCGCCCGCTCGGTCAGATAGGACAGCGGCCGCCCGTCCAGCACCTCGACGCAGAGCAGCCGCGGCGCCTCCCGGTCGGGACCGTCCAGCGCCAGGGCCCGCTCGGAGTAGATGAGCGTACGGTCGAGATCACTGGCCACCAGCACGTCACCCATCAGGACTCCCTCCCCCGCACGGCCCGCCCGCTCGCCCCCGTCGCGCCCCGACTGTAGCGGGGGTGGATGAGGCCCACGCAGCTGTACGGCAGCCCGTCCACCTCCTCGACCGGAACTCCGCGCTGCGCGGCGAGCAGTCGTACGTGGTCGAGGTCGGCACCGGCGCCACGCCGGGCCAGTACCCGCCAGGGGACGCGGCGCAGCAGCACCCGGGTGGTCTCGCCGACCCCGGGCTTCACCAGGTTGACGTCGTCGATCCCGTACTCGGCGCTGATCCGCTCGACGGCGGCCCAGCCGGCCCAGTCGGGAGTGCGGTCCGGGTCGGCGGCCAGCCGCTCGGCGCCCTCGACCGCCTCCGCGCGAACATCGCGGAAGCACGCGGCCACCGCGGACAGGAAGGCCTCCGACACGTCGCCACCGGCGAGTTCGGCGTAGTGCTTGGCCCCGTGGAAGTCCTCCGGCCCGATCAGCCCGGCGCGCAGCACGGTGCGCGAAACCAGCCCGGACACCGTGGAGTTGAGGCAGGCGGAGGGGATCAGGAAGTCGTCCCGGGTGCCGTAGGTGCGCACGCAGCGGCCCGGGTCGGCGAGCACCGCGAGGTCCGGATCGAAGCCGGTGCCGGCCAGCGCCGCGGCGAGTTCGCGGGTGATCGCGCCCTTGCCGGTCCAGCCGTCCACGAACACCACGTCCGCCGCCCGGTGGTGGGCCGCCAGGTAGCGCAGGGCGACCCGGTCGATGCCCCGGCCGCGGACGATCGACACCGCGTAGTGCGATACGTCCAGGCCGTGGGCGAAGGCCAGCCAGCGGCGGACCAGGATGCCGACCGGCGTCCCGGCCCGGGCCAGCGAGGCCAGCACCAGTCCGGGCCCGCGCTCGCGCAGCAGCGTCTCGGCGACGGTGCCGACGGCGAGCGCGATCCGGCCGGCGGAGCCGCGCAGCGCCTGGTGGAACAGCTCCTGGTACTCGGGGCTGGGCCGGTACTCGACCGGCAGCGACTCGGCGTAGTGCGCGCCGCCGCTCTGGACGGCCTCCTCGCGCTCCTCGGTGGGGGCCTCCAGTCGGACGTCGGAGAGGTCCTTGAGCAGCCAGGCCACCTCCTCCGGGCGGTACGAGGAGAACGCCGGGCCGTACAGCGGGGCGGGCAGCGCCGGCCGGTGCGAGGGCAGCACCGCGAGAACCACCCGGTCGGTGACCTGCCGCAGCTGGCGCAGCAGCGCGTACTCCCCCTGGTGCAGGGCCGGGGTGTCGGCTACGTCGTCCACCACCAGCACCACGGCGTCGAAGCGGCGGACCCCGTCGGCGCCGGGGGCGACGTTGTAGACGTAGCGTTCGCGCGAGGCGCCGTCCTGCGGGTCGTCGTGGGCGGGGAAGACCAGCCGGGTGCGGATCGCGTAGCCGGGATCGTCCACGGCGAGGACGGGGGAACGGGTGGTGGTGGAGTAGCGGACGCGGTCGCCGCCGAGCCGCTGGGCGAGCGCCTCGGCCAGCCGCAGCGGCGCATACATCAGCTCCTCGAAGCCGAGCACCAGCACCCGATCCGCCCCGCCGGGCAAAGCCTCCGTACCGGCCAATGCCGAGGCCAACTGCCCGGCCAGCGCGGGCAGTACGGCGTCCAGCCGCTCGCGGTCGCGGGCGGTGAAACCGTGCCGGCCGCCGTCCGGCAGCCCGGCGGGCCAGTCCAGCTCGACCCGGACCAGCGGGGCGGGCTCGACCGCCGGGGGCGCGGCGGCCGGGGGCACCGCGGCGATCAGCCGCTCGGCCCGCATCACGATGTCCTCGGGCAGGTCGACGCCGCCGCTCGCGGTGGCCACCACGTCCAGCCGGACGCCGAGTTCGGCGGCGGCCGCGGCGAGCCGGCGCCGGTCGTCGGCCGAGCGCAGGTCGACCAGGGCGACCACCACATAGTGGTCACGCGGGTGGCGGCCGTGCAGTTCGCGGATGGTGTTGAGGACCGTCCGGCCGGTCGAGAGCTCGTCGTCCACCAGCACCAACGGTCCGCCGCCACCGAGGAGTTCGCGATCGGCGGGGAGCAGCAGGTGCCCGGTGGCGTGCGAGTGCTCCTCCTCGAACCCGCCGAGCGGGGGGATCCCGGGGACGGGACGGCGGGTGGAGTGCAGGTAGGGCGCGTCGAGGCCGTCGGCGACGCTGTGACCGAGGCCGGTGGCCGTCTCCGCGTAGCCGAGCACGACGGTCCGCGCGGCCGCCTTGTCGCCGAGCAACTCGTGGACCCGGCGGCCGAGTTCGAGCCCGGCGCCGTGCACCACGGCGGGCCGCTGCGGGACGTGCTTGCCGAGCACGCTGGAGACCAGCAGGTGGGCGCGCTTGGGGTTGCCGGCGCGCAGGGCCAGGCCGACGAGGTCGGGCAGGCGCTCCGATCCGGTCAGCGTTATCCCGGCCCGCTCGGCGACCCAGCGCCCGGTCCACTCGCCGCGCCGCGCTCCGCTCCGCGTTCCACTCCGCTCTCCACCCCGCACGCCCTGCTGCCCGCCCCGCCGCCCGCCGGTCCGATTCTGTTCCGCTGCCGTCACTACTGGTCCCGCCTTCGATGGTGCTCGTTCGATACTGCTCGTTCGCCGGTGCTCGTTCGCCGGTGCACGTTCGCCGGCGCCCGTCTGCCGGCGCTCGTCCGCCAGCACTCGTCCGCCAGCGCCCGTCCGATGCGCTGGTCGGATCACGCGCGTCAGTCAGGGGTCAGCCGCACAGGCAGGCCGACAGCAGCTCCGCGAAGCTCACGTCCTCGCGGGCCACCCCGAAGACCTCCGCCCGCAGCAGCACCCGCTCCGCCCAGGCGCGGTGCGGCCGGGCCTCGTTCATCTTGTTCGTGTACGCCGAGCGCAGTACCCCGCCGCCGCCCTGCTCCTGCCGGAGGATGTCGCGGGCGTCGCAGTACTCCTCGTGCGTGACCACGGAGAGCGCGTGCACCGCGGGGACGTGGCTGGGGTGGATGCAGGTCTTGCCCAACAGGCCGTTGGCGCGGTCGAGTTCGACCTCGCGGATGAGCCCGTCCAGGTCGTGCTCGATGATCCGGCGGCGGACCTCCTCGCCGGAGGCCCGGGCCGTGCCGGCGCTCGCCGCGAACGGTGTGCGGCGCAGCTGCGGCTTGAACATCCGCTCCTGCACCGGGAAGTACTCCCAGACCGGCCCGGTCACGGTGTACCCGGTGCCGTCCGCCCGGCCGAGCACATTGACCACGTCCCCGATCACCCCCGCGACCAGCGCCACGTCGTACGCGGTGAGGTCGGGCGAGCGCCGCAGTCCGTAGGCGGAGCACAGGTCGGTGACGCCGAGCCGGACGGCGAGCACCCGTTCGCGGTGGGCGGCGAGCAGCTCGGCGACGCCGAAGAGCTGCTCGCGCCGGGTCTCCAGGTGGGCGAGTTCGGGCGATTCCAGGACGGGCATGGCGAACAGCCGCCGACCGGTCGCGGCCTCGGCGGCGGCGAGGGCGGACAGATAGGCGCCGCCGCCCTCGGCCGTGAACTTGGGCAGCACGAAGCCGCTCAGCAGTCCGACGGCCAGGCCGAGCCGTTCGACCAGGTCGGGGATCTGCGCGGCGGCGCGAACCCTGATGAAGAGAAGTGGATGACCCTGTGTACAGTCGGTGAAATCATTGACCAGGTCTGCGATCTGCTCGACCAGGTTCCGTTCGCCCGCGTCCACCTCGTGGTCGGCGATCGCGTCCTCCAGGCAGAGGACCATCGAAACCACGCCCTGAGCAGCCTGTTTGCGGATGTCGGCGGCCAACGCGGGCCTGGTGGCGGGGCTGTAGAGGGTGCCGCCCAGGGCGGTGGCGAGCACAACAGGCTCGCTCTGCGCGGTGAAGGTCCGCGGCTGCTCCAGGAACAGCCGGGCGCGGACGTCATCGGCGAGGTGGCCGAAATGGCGCAAGGTGGTCTCCTCGGGGTGGACGGCCTCCGGCCCGCGGTTTCACCTGGACGCACCGCCGGCGGACTCCCCTCCGCCGACCCTCCGGGGGCCTGTTCGAACGCCCATCGTACGGACGGAATCCGGCCTTTCCGGGCGCCGGGGCACTGAACTCCCGGAACATCGGGCAGGTGCGGGGCCCACCCGGACGGTCGCCCCCCGATCGTGGCGAGGCCGACGGCAAACCTCGATCAAGCGCAAGTCTTGGCAAAGTCCACCCCCGCGCAGGCGCTCCCGGTCACGTTGTCCGAAGCGGTGGCGAACAGGCAGGATGGTCCGCTATGACGCACGTGATGGCCAAGGGCGCCAACATCGCACTGCCGGCGGCGGCGGTCCGCGCCGTGCTGCGCTGGAGCGCCACGCCCGGTGCGCCGGACGTGGACGCGTCCGCGCTGCTGCTCGGCGCCAACGGCAGGGTCCGTTCGGACGCCGACTTCGTCTTCTACAACCAGCCGCGGCACCCCTCCGGGCTGGTGCGCCACCTGCCCAAGCAGCACACCTCCGGCGGCGCCGAGATCATCGACACGGTCGAGGTCGAACTCGCCAAGCTGCCCGTCGAGGTGGACCGGGTGGTGCTGGCCGGCTCCTCCGAGGGCGGCCCGTTCCGCGCCGTCCCCGGGCTGCGGCTGCTGCTGTTCGACGCCGCGGCCGGTGAAGGCGCGGTCCCGCTCGCCGAGTTCGCGATCGCCGACGCCGAGAACGTCACCGCCCTCGTCGCGGCCGAGCTCTACCGGCGCAACGGCGCCTGGAAGCTCCGGGCGATCGGCCAGGGCTACACCTCCGGACTGATCGGCCTGGCCACCGACTTCGGCATCACCGTCGACGACGAGGCGGAGGAGGCCGCGGCGGCCCCGACCCCGGCGCCCGCGGCCACCGCCACCCCCAGCGGTGCGGTCGACCCGCGCGCCACCCCGCTGCCCGACCCGCGCTCCGGGGCCCGGCCCGAGCCCGGCACCTTCACCCTGAGCCCGGCCGTCCCGCACCCCCAGACCCCGGCCCAGCCCACGACCGCTCCGGCCCCGGCCGCCGTCGGCGCCACCGCGAACGGCCCGGCGACTCCAGGCCCGGCGACTCCAGGCCCGACGACTCCAGGCCCGGCGACTCCAGGCCCGGCGACCCCGCCGCCAGCCGCACCGCCGACCCCGCCCCCGCCCACGGCCCCGCCGGCCATGACGCCCCCACCGATGGCCCCACCCACCATGCCCCCGAACGTCCCGCCTGCCCCGCCCGCACCGCCGACCCACCACCCGGGCGGCTACGGCTACCCCCAGCAGCAGCCCGGCCCGGCGTACGGCTACCCGCAGCAGCAGCCCGCGACCGGCTACGGCTACCCCCAGCCCACCCAGCCGTACCCGCCGCAGCCCCAGCCGCAGCCGGGCACCGGCTACGGCTACCCCCAGCCGCCCCAGGCCGTCCCCCCGCAGCAGCACCCCGGCAGCTACGGCTACCCGCACCAGCAGCAGCCCGGCACCGGCCAGCAGCCGCCCGTCCCGCCGCAGCCCCCAGCACCGGCAGCGGCACCGGCCGGCGAGGAGTTCGCGCTGCCCCCGCAGGGCCCGCAGTTCCAGCCCCACTGAGCCGGCACGCACCGGAGCACCCACCCGACCCACCCCCGGCGGGGCCGCCGAAGAAGCATCACGGCCCCGCCGGAGCTCAGTCCCCGCGCGTCGGCTGCTGCCCCTTGTACCCGCGCTGCCACTGCATCCCGAAGCCGTACAGCCGGTCGATGTCCGCCTGGAACCCGTTGACGTACCGCACCTCACGGCGCACCGTCAGCTGGTTGTCCCCGCCGTTCTCGATCAGCACCACCGCGCAGGAGCGCGCCGCCCGGGCCCGTTCGTCCAGCTTGATCTCGATCCGCGGCCCGCTCTGCGGGACGATCGTTATCACCGCGTGGGTCTGCTCGAAGGCCGGGGTGCCGTCGTAGATGTAGACGAAGATCAGCAGCCGCTTGAACTTGTCCTTCTTCTCCAGGTTGACGTACATCGTCTCGCCGGAGGGCGCCCCGTACTGGTCGTCGCCGCTGAGCTTGATGTACGGCGGTTCGCGCAGGTCGCCGAAGAGTTCGCCGAGCGGCTGGACCACGCCCCGGGTGCCGTCGGAGAGTTCGTACATGCAGGCCAGGTCGAGGTCGACGTTCACCTGCTCGTTGCCGCCCGGTGAGTCCGGCTCCATCGGGCTCAGGATCCGCGGGCTGAAGAAGCGCTTGAGGGTCTCCCGGGTGCTCGGCCGGGTCGCGCCCGAGCGCATGGTCCAGTGCAGGTTGACGTAGAGGTAGCCGGTGGTGGCGGCCGAGCCGGTGAGCGCGTGCTGCGGCGCCGACTTGGTGAGCGTGACCTTGTGCTGGGCGCCGGGATCGTCGAACGTGTAGCTCTTGTCCCCGCGCAGGTACTCCCAGATCGAGACCATCCAGTCCTCTCCCCCTGCCGCCGTCAGACGATCTGACGTTCCGACGCTCGACATTCCCACGCTCGACGTTCCAACGCTCGACGTTCCAACGCTCGCCGGTCCGCCGGTCCCGGTCCGCCGGTCCATGATCGGGCATCGGCCCGGGCGACGGATACCCGGACTTCCCCTTTCCCTACCCCGTAAGGCGGTTCACGCCCACCCGTGACGCGAACCGGTGGGTCGATTGGCCCGGGGAAGCCGCCCTCCCGTAACATGCCGCCCCTTCGGACGCGATATCGTCTAGCCGCACAGGTGTCCCGTCCGCCCCTGCGCGGGCGCGGTGGACACACCGTGCGGTGACGAACGAACCGTCAGGCAGTGCCCACGCGGCTGGTCCTGACCGCCTGTGTCGCACCGTGAACCCGTCCCCTGCGGAAACCCGAGGCCCGACCCGCAATGAACCTGACCTCCATACAGCTGGTCTGGACCGTCATCGGCGGCGCAGCCCTGCTGTTCGTCGCCATCCTGATGGCGACGCTGCGATTCAAGAGCTCGAAGAAGGACGAGTCCGCCGACTCCTGGGAGCGCAGCGAGGACCGCCGCCGCCGCAAGGAGATGATCTACGGCATCTCCTCGTACACCCTGCTGTTCTGCTGCGCCGGCGTCGCGGCCGCGCTGTCGTTCCACGGCCTGGTGGGCTTCGGCATCGAGAACCTCGGCCTGTCCAACGGCTGGGAGTACCTCGTCCCGTTCGGCCTGGACGGCGCCGCGATGTTCTGCTCGGTGCTCGCCGTCCGCGAGGCCAGCCACGGCGACGCCGCGCTCGGTTCCCGCCTGCTGGTCTGGGTGTTCGCGATCGCCTCGGCCTGGTTCAACTGGGTGCACGCCCCGCGCGGCCTGGGCCACGCCGGCGCCCCGCAGTTCTTCTCCGGCATGTCGATCTCGGCGGCGATCCTGTTCGACCGGGCGCTGAAGCAGACCCGCAAGGCCGCGCTGCGCGAGCAGGGCCTGGTGCCGCGTCCGCTGCCGCAGATCCGCATCGTCCGCTGGCTGCGCGCCCCGCGCGAGACCTACGCGGCCTGGTCGCTGATGCTGCTGGAGAACGTCCGCAGCCTGGACGAGGCGGTGGAGGAGGTGCGCGAGGAGCGCCAGGCGAAGATGGACGCCAAGGTGCGCGCCCGTTCCGCCGACCGCCGCGAGCGGGCCGAGCTGAAGGCCATCTCCCGCCAGGGCGGCATGCTCGCCCGGGCCCGCGGCGGGCGTCAGGTGCCCGCGCTCACGGCGGCCGGAGACGGCCCGAGCGCTACGGAGCCTGCCCTAGCCGCCGGGAGCGACCACGCCACCCCGACCGTGCAGGACCCGTTCGCCCCGTCGACCCCGCGCAGTTCGTCCGCCTCGACGAGCCTGCTGGAGCCGACCGCCCTCGACGCCGGCCGCCCCCGCGCCGCCGTCGGCTCGTCCTACTCCTTCTCCTCCTCGCTGAGCAGCTCGACCAGCAGCTCGACGAGCAGCTCGGTCTCGTCCTCCCGCAGCTCGACGATCGACCTGACGGTCGACGACGACACCCTGTCGATGCCGAAGCTGGACTCGCTGGAGCGCAAGCTGCGCGCGATCGAGCAGCAGCTGGGCTGACCCTGCACCGCAGGAGCAACGCGAAACGGCCGCCCCCGGAATCCCGGAGGCGGCCGTCGCGCTTCGCCGAAAACCGTCGCGGACTACTGTTCGCTGCCGACGAGTTCCTTCTCGTCCGCCGCGCCCTCGCGCCGGTTGCGCAGCATCGAGGAGGCCAGCGCCAGCCCGATGAAGGCGACGCCGATCAGGCCGGTGACGATCTCCGGGATGTGGTACTTGATCCCGACCAGCAGGATCACCGCGAGCGCGCCGATCGCGTAGTGCGCGCCGTGCTCCAGGTAGACGTAGTCGTCCAGGGTGCCCTTGCGGACCAGGAAGACGGTCAGCGAGCGGATGTACATCGCGCCGATGCCGAGGCCCAGGGTGATCTGGAAGATGTCGTTGGAGATCGCGAAGGCGCCGACCACGCCGTCGAAGGAGAACGAGGCGTCCAGCACCTCCAGGTAGAGGAACAGGAAGAACGCGGCCTTGCCGGCGACCTGGACGATCGACTTGCCGGACTTCTCGGCCTCCTCCTCGCGCTCGGCCTCCTCCTCCAGGCCCGATTCGAAGATCGAGGAGAGGCCGCCGACCACGAGGTAGGTGATCAGGCCGAGCACACCGGCCAGCAGAACGGTTTCGGCGTGCTCCGCCGCGAAGAAGCGCGAGGCCAGCACCAGCGCGACCAGGGCGACGACGCTGGAGAGGGCGTCCAGCTTGCCGACCTTCTCCAGCGGGCGCTCCAGCCAGCCCAGCCAGTTGTGCTCCTTCTCGTCGAACACGAAGTCCAGGAAGATCATGAGCAGGAAGACGCCGCCGAAGGCCGCGATGGCCGGGTTGGCCGCCGCCAGGTACTGGCCGTAGGTCAGGCCGTCGTGGGTCTTGTCGGAGTGCAGTGCGAGGTCGACGACCGTCGCCGGATTGAGCTTCGCGGTGAGCCCCACGACCAGCAGCGGGAAGACCAGCCGCATCCCGAAGACGGCGATCAGCACACCGACCGTCAGGAAGATCTTCTGCCAGTACGGGTTCATCCGCTTCAACACCGTGGCGTTGACCACCGCGTTGTCGAAGGACAGGGAGATCTCCAGGATGGAGAGGATCAGCACGATGCCGAAGCCTTGGGCTCCCCAGAGCAGTCCGGCCGCGATCAGGCCTAGTGCGGTGATCGCGAACGACCAGCCGAATGTGCGGAGGAACACGGGAGTTGGCTACCTTTCGGGTTCTGGCCGTGTCGGGGGCGGCCTGGTCCCGAGACGCCCGACCGGGCCGGGCCCGGTCAGGTCACCCCCGCACTGCCCTCTGTTCTCATGATCGTTGATCGGGTGCGATAAGTCCGATTTACGCCCTTACTGTACGTTGACGCCGAAGTCGAGCGCGATCCCGCGCAGGCCGGAGGCGTAGCCCTGGCCCACCGCGCGGAACTTCCACTCACCCGCGTACCGGTACAGCTCGCCGAAGATCATCGCGGTCTCGCTGGACGCGTCCTCGGACAGGTCGTAGCGCGCGATCTCCTGGCCGTCGACGGAGTTGACGACCCGGATGTAGGCGTTGCGCACCTGTCCGAAGTTCTGCAGCCGGGCCTCGGCCTCGTAGATCGAGACCGCGAAGACCACCTTGTCCGCCTGGGCCGGGACCAGCTCCAGGTTGACCAGGACCAGCTCGTCGTCACCCGTGTCGTCGCCGCCCACGAGGTTGTCGCCCTGGTGCTCCACCGAGCCCTCGGGGCTCTTGAGGTTGTTGTAGAAGACGAAGTACTCGTCGCCGAGCACCCGTCCGCCACCACAGATCAGGGCGCTCGCATCGAGGTCGAACGGTGCGCCCGTGGTCGAACGGGCGGACCAGCCGAGGCCGATCTGGACCTGCGTCAGGTTCGGCGCGGCCTTGGTGAGCGAGACGTTCCCGCCCTTGGCGAGCGTTACCACCATGGTGTTCTTCCTCCCTTGCTTCTCCCGGGGCGCCTTACAGGTGTAGTCCCCCGCGGCCCCGGCCGGCCCGCTTCGGCCGGCTGAACTTCCTGAACTCACATCCTCGCAGCGCAGCGGACCCCGACGAAGCCGGGGCGGGGGGGGGGGGCCCCGGGGGGGGGGGCGCCCCCCGCCGCCCCCCCCCCCCCCCACCCCCCCCCCCGCCGGCCCCCCCCGCGGCCCCCCCCCCGCGGGGGGGGGCGCCCCCCCCGCCCCGCCGGCGGGGCCCGGGGGGGCCCCCCCCCCCCCCCAACACCCCCCCCCCCCCCCCCGGCCCCCCCCCCCCCCCGGGGGCGCCCCCCCCCCCCCCGGGGCCCGCCCCCCGCCCCGGGGAATCCGGCGCAAAACCCTTGCGCCGCAGGAGGACTCAGACGTTGACGCCGAAGTCCTGGGCGATGCCGCGCAGGCCGGAGGCGTAACCCTGGCCGATGGCGCGGAACTTCCACTCGCCGCCGTTGCGGTACAGCTCGCCGAAGACCATCGCGGTCTCGGTGGAGGCGTCCTCGGAGAGGTCGTAGCGCGCCAGCTCCGCGTTGTTCTCCTGGTTCACCACCCGGATGAACGCGTTGCGCACCTGTCCGAAGTTCTGGCCCCGGTTCTCGGCGTCGTAGATCGACACCGGGAAGACGATCTTCTGCACGTCCGCCGGGACGCCGACCAGGTTGACCTTGATCGCCTCGTCGTCGCCCTCGCCCTCACCCGTCCGGTTGTCACCGGTGTGCTCGACGGAGCCGTCCGGGCTCTTCAGGTTGTTGAAGAACACGAAGTTGCCGTCCGAGCCGACCTTGCCCTGCTCGTTGCAGAGCAGCGCGCTGGCGTCCAGGTCGAAGTCCGTCCCGGTGGTGGTCCGGACGTCCCAGCCCAGGCCGACCACGACGGCCTGGAGCCCGGGGGCCTCCTTGGTGAGCGAGACGTTGCCGCCCTTGCTGAGGCTGACTCCCACTTGTCCTCCAAGAATCGGGAGGCACCGGCCGGTGCCCCCGGTGGTGCGGTTCGAGGCGCCGACCGCCGAAAACGGGCGTACGCCCCACTCCGCCAACGGCCCGAGCGTAGTACCGGGTTCCCGCACGCACGGCCGAACGGGGGAGGCGGACGCGTCGCGCGGGGCCCGGGCGGCCGATCGCACGGGCCTCAGAGGCCGGCCAGGACCTTCAGGTACTCCTGCTCGTCCCGGGCGTCCGGGAGGCCGTTCACGACGCTCCAGCGCACCGTGCCGGCCTTGTCGATCACGAAGGTGCCGCGCAGCGGGCAGCCCTTCTCCTCGTCCAGGACGCCGTACGCCCGGGCGACCTCGCCGTGCGGCCAGAAGTCGGCCAGCAGCGGGAACTCCAGGCCCTCCCGGTCGGCGAACACCCGCTGAGCGAACTGCGAGTCGCAGGAGACGCCGAGCACCTGGACGTCGTCGTTCTGCAGCCCGGCCAGCTCGCGCTGGATCGCGCCCAGCTCGCCGGTGCACACACCGGTGAAGGCGAACGGGTAGAAGACCAGGACGACGTGCCGCAGGCCGCGGAAGTCGGCCAGCCGGACCGTCTCCCCGTGCTGAGTGCTGAGCTCGAAGTCCGGAGCCGGGGTGCCGACCTCGATGGCCATGAGCGGGACCTTTCTGACGCGACCGGGCCGCGCGGCGGGCACGGCAGGCGACATCCTCGCATCCGTTCACCCGCGTTCGGCCGAACGGATGACCCCGCTCCGCCGGGCGGCCCAGCCGTTCCGCCCTGAGCGAACGCGCGAGCGGGCCCGGAAAAGCGCGCACTCCACCCTCGAAAGAGCCCACAACCCCCGAGAGAGCCCGAAACCCCCTGACGAGCCCGAACCTTCCCGGGAAATGCGCCGGGCCCCGCCGGAGGAGATCTCCGGCGGGGCCCGGTACGGGGCTCAGGGCTCCGTTCAGCGCTGCTTGGGCTGCTTCGCCGTGGACTTGGTCGCCAGGCGGGTGGCCGCCCAGTCCTTGGCGATCGCGATCGAGCTGGTCTGCGAGAGACCGGCGGTCTTCGCCGCGTCGGCGATGTCGGAGGCCTCGATGTGGCCGTCCCGACCGGTCTTGGGCGTCAGCAGCCAGATCAGACCGCCCTCCGCCAGGTACTCCAGGGCGTCGACGAGGGCGTCGGTGAGGTCCCCGTCGTCGTCGCGGTGCCACAGCAGGACGGCGTCCGCGACGTCGTCGTAGTCCTCGTCGACGAGATCCGTCCCGGTGATCTCCTCGATGCCCTCACGGAGATCCTGGTCAGTGTCGTCGTCGTACCCCAGCTCCTGGACGATCTGGCCCTCTTCGAAGCCGAGACGGGTCGCCGGGTTGGACTTGTCCGCGGGGTCCGCGGTCGCGCTCACGGGAATAACCTCCAGTATTCGGCTCGGCATCCATGCCGAGGCTGTGGCCGTAGTCCACACGGGCGCGGCGGTTCGCGCAAGTACCCGACCGCCGATCCCCTCCAAAGGTTGACGCGTCACAGCGGAACACGCCGGTCGACGTGTCGGGAATCACACCGATTTGCCCTTCTCCGCATGGGACAAGGATGCTTCGGGTGGTCCCGGCCCACAGGCCGTACGCGTGCCCGAGATGCGAACGGCATTCGGGGTCCGCACGTGCGCGGGCGTAGAGTCTCCTGTTGGCCCTCACCCCGGCCGCCCGCCATCGGGCGGAGGGGACACCAGGTCGGACCACCTCTTTTCGTAACACCCGGGGGTGTTCGGAGCGGACGAAGACGCCCGCGACGCGCGCCACCAAGCCGCTCCGCCCACCAGGCGGAACGGTTACCGATCGGTAGAGATGACGGATCTCCGAGCGCGGTAGCACGATGGAGGCGGCGCGACACACCTCAGTTTCGACCGACAGTGAAGGAACAGCGTGGCTTCCGGATCCGATCGCAACCCGATCATCATTGGCGGCCTTCCGAGTCAGGTCCCGGACTTCGATCCCGAGGAGACCGCGGAATGGCTGGAGTCGCTCGATGCGGCCATCGACGAGCGGGGGCGTGAGCGTGCCCGTTACCTGATGCTGCGGCTGATCGAGCGCGCCCGCGAGAAGCGTGTCGCCGTGCCCGAGATGCGCAGCACGGACTACGTCAACACCATCGCGACCAAGGACGAGCCGTTCTTCCCCGGCAACGAGGAGATCGAGCGCAAGATCCTCAACGCGACCCGCTGGAACGCGGCCGTCATGGTCTCCCGGGCGCAGCGTCCGGGCATCGGCGTCGGTGGCCACATCGCCACCTTCGCCTCCTCCGCGTCGCTCTACGACGTGGGCTTCAACTACTTCTTCCGCGGCAAGGACGCCGAGGGCGAGTCCGGCGACCAGGTCTTCTTCCAGGGCCACGCCTCCCCCGGCATCTACGCCCGCGCCTTCCTGCTGGACCGACTCACCGAGCAGCAGCTCGACGCGTTCCGCCAGGAGAAGTCGAAGGCCCCGTACGGCCTGTCCAGCTACCCGCACCCGCGGCTGATGCCGGACTTCTGGGAGTTCCCGACCGTCTCGATGGGCCTCGGCCCGCTCGGCGCGATCTACCAGGCCCGGATGAACCGCTACCTGGAGCACCGGGGCATCAAGGACACCTCGGACTCGCAGGTCTACGCCTTCCTCGGCGACGGCGAGATGGACGAGCCCGAGTCGCTCGGCCAGCTGTCGCTGGCCGCCCGCGAGGGCCTGGACAACCTGACCTTCGTGGTCAACTGCAACCTGCAGCGCCTCGACGGCCCGGTCCGCGGCAACGGCAAGATCATCCAGGAGCTGGAGTCCCAGTTCCGGGGCGCCGGCTGGAACGTGATCAAGCTCATCTGGGACCGCAGCTGGGACCCGCTGCTCGCGCAGGACCGCGACGGCGTCCTGGTGAACAAGATGAACACCACGCCGGACGGCCAGTTCCAGACCTACGCCACCGAGACCGGCGACTACATCCGCGAGCACTTCTTCGGCGGCGACCTGCGCCTGCGCGCCATGGTCGAGAACATGACCGACCAGCAGATCCAGCACCTGGGTCGCGGCGGCCACGACCACAAGAAGATCTACGCGGCGTTCAAGGCGGCCCGTGAGCACAAGGGCCAGCCGACGGTCATCCTGGCCCAGACGGTCAAGGGCTGGACGCTGGGCCCCAACTTCGAGGGCCGCAACGCCACCCACCAGATGAAGAAGCTGACGGTCGACGACCTGAAGCGCTTCCGCGACCGGCTGCACCTGCCGATCACCGACAAGCAGCTGGACGAGGGCTACCCGCCCTACTACCACCCGGGCCGCGACTCGGAGGAGATCCAGTACATGCACGACCGCCGCCAGGGCCTCGGCGGCTTCGTGCCCACCCGCAAGGTGCGTCCGCGCCAGCTGGTGCTGCCCGGCGAGGACGCGTACAAGGCGGTCAAGAAGGGTTCCGGCAACCAGACCATCGCCACCACCATGGCGTTCGTCCGGCTGCTCAAGGACCTGATGCGGGACAAGGGCATCGGCAACCGCTTCGTGCCGATCGCGCCGGACGAGTACCGCACCTTCGGCATGGACTCGCTGTTCCCGTCGGCGAAGATCTACAACCCGATGGGCCAGACCTACGAGTCGGTCGACCGCGACCTGCTGCTGGCCTACAAGGAGTCGCCGACCGGCCAGATGCTGCACGACGGCATCTCCGAGGCCGGCTGCACCGCCTCGCTGATCGCCGCCGGTTCGTCCTACGCGACCCACGGCGAGCCGCTGATCCCGGTGTACGTCTTCTACTCGATGTTCGGGTTCCAGCGCACCGGCGACCAGTTCTGGCAGATGGCCGACCAGCTGGCCCGCGGCTTCGTGCTCGGTGCCACCGCCGGTCGCACCACCCTGACCGGTGAGGGCCTGCAGCACGCCGACGGCCACTCGCACCTGCTGGCCTCGACCAACCCCGGCGTCGTCGCGTACGACCCGGCCTACGGCTTCGAGATCGCGCACATCGTCCAGGACGGTCTGCGCCGGATGTACGGCTCCACGGCCGAGCACCCGCACGGCGAGGACGTGTTCTACTACCTCACCGTCTACAACGAGCCGATCAAGATGCCGGCCGAGCCCGAGAACGTGGACGTCGAGGGCATCCTCAAGGGTCTGCACAAGTACGCGCCGGGCACCGCCGGCCAGATCCCGGCCCAGATCCTCGCCTCCGGCGTGGCCGTGCCGTGGGCCCTGGAGGCCCAGCGCATCCTCGCCGAGGAGTGGAACGTCAAGGCCGACGTCTGGTCCGCGACCTCCTGGAACGAGCTGCGTCGCGACGCGGTGGAGGCCGAGGAGTTCAACCTGCTGCACCCCGAGGAGCAGCAGCGCGTGCCGTACGTCACCCAGAAGCTCCAGGGCGCCCAGGGGCCGATCGTCGCGGTGTCCGACTGGATGCGCGCGGTGCCGGACCAGATCGCCCGCTGGGTGCCGGGCCAGTACCAGTCGCTGGGCGCCGACGGCTTCGGCTTCGCCGACACCCGTGGCGCGGCCCGTCGCTTCTTCCACATCGACGCCCAGTCGGTCGTGCTGGCGGTGCTCACCGAGCTCGCCAAGCAGGGCAAGGTGGAGCGCTCGGTGCTGAAGGACGCGATCGACCGCTACCAGCTGCTGGACGTGGCCGCGGCCGACCCGGGTGCCGCCGGCGGCGACGCCTGATCACCCGCTGACGCCTGAAGGGGCCGGACCTCCACGTGGGGTCCGGCCCTTTCGGCGTCCGCGGCGGCTTGACCTTCACACCGGTGTCAGGTCGTACGCTCGGCGGCATGACGAACGAGAAGACGCCGGGGTCCGCCGGAGGGCACCCCGAACCCGCCGACGGCGGGGGCGAGTTCAACCGCGGGGTGATCGCCGAGTTCCGGGCCCGCGGCGGGGTGGTCGGTGGCGACCTCGCCGACGCGACGCTCCTGCTGCTCACCGTGGTCGGCGCCCGCAGCGGCGAACCGCGCACCACCCCGCTGGTCTACCTCCCGGACGGCGAACGCCTGGTGGTCTTCGCCTCCAACGGCGGCAGCCCCACCGACCCGGCCTGGTACCGCAACCTGGTCGCCCGCCCCGAGGTCACCGTCGAGGTCGGCACCGACCGCTACCCGGCCCTGGCGGCCACCGTCGACCCGGCCGAGCACGAGGCGCTCTGGGCCCGCCAGATCGCCGCCCAGCCCCAGTTCGCCGGCTTCCGCACCGAGGCCCGGACGGTTCCTCTGGTGGCGCTCGTCCGGGCCTGAACGGCACGACGGCCCCGGACGCGTCGAAGTCGACATCGACGCCGTCCGGGGCCGTGGCCGTACCGGATCAGATGTGCACGGACGGGCCCGCGTCGGTGCTGCCGCGGCGGGTCAGCAGGGCGAGCAGGGCGGCCGCGAAGGCCACCACGGCGGCCACCACGAAGGCGAGCGACATGCCGCTGACGAAGGACTGGTGCACGGCGCCGGCCATCGCGTCCACCGCCTGCTGCGGGGTGCCGGGCGGAGCCGGCGGGGCGATGCCCAGCTGGGCGGCCTGCTTGAGGCCCTCGGCCTGCGGGCCCTCGACCGGCTGCAGGCCGGCCTTGGCCCAGTTGCCGGGCAGCACGTCGCCGACCTTGGCGGCCATCAGGGCGCCCAGCACGGCGGTGCCGAGGCTCCCGCCGACCTGCATGGCGGCCTGCTGGAGGCCGCCGGCCACGCCGGACAGCTCCAGCGGGGCGTTGCCGACGATGACCTCGGTGGCGCCGACGATGACCGGGCTGATGCCGAGGCCCATCAGGACGAACCAGAGCGACATCACGCCGGTGCCGGAGCCGGTGTCCAGGGTGGACATGCCGACCATGGCGCCGGTGGTGAGCAGCATCCCGACCATGATCGGGATCCGCGGACCGAGCTTGCCGATCGCGATGCCGGCCAGCGGCGAGCCGACGATCATCATGCCGGTCATCGGCAGCAGGTGGACACCGGCGTCGACGGGCTTCATCCCGTGCACGTTCTGCAGGTAGAAGGTCACGAAGAAGATCGCGCCGAAGAACGCGAAGGCCATCAGCACCATCAGCAGCACGCCCGCCGACAGCGGCACCGAGCGGAACAGGCTGAGCGGGATCAGCGGCTCCTTCGCCCGGCCCTGCCAGAGCGCGAAGAGCACCATCAGCACCACGGCGCCGCCCAGGAACAGCAGCGTCCTGCCGGCGCCCCAGCCCCACTCGGGGGCCTTGATGATGCCGAACACCAGCGCGAACATCCCGACCGAGAGCAGTCCGATGCCCGGCAGGTCGAAGGACCTGGCGGCGTTCTCGGCCCGAGCGTCCCGCAGGATCCATAGGCCGAGGGCGAGCGCGATCAGGCCGACCGGGATGTTGATGAAGAACACCGACTCCCAGCTGACGTGCTCGACCAGCAGGCCGCCGACGATCGGGCCGGCCGCGGTGGAGGCGCCGATCACGCCGCCCCAGATGCCGATCGCCATGTTGAGCCGCTCGGCCGGGAAGGCCCCGCGCAGCAGGCCGAGCGCGGCCGGCTGGAGCAGCGCGCCGAACAGGCCCTGGAGCACCCGGAAGGCGATCACGGTCCGGATGTCACCCGCGAAGCCGATCGCGGCCGAGGTGGCGGCGAAGCCGACCGCGCCGACCAGGAAGGTGCTCTTGTGGCCGAAGCGGTCGCCGATCTTGCCGGCGGTGATCAGGAAGACGGCGAGCGCCAGCAGGTAGCCGCTGGTGACCCACTGGATCTCGGAGGGCGCGGCCTTCAGCTTCTCCTGGATCACCGGGTTGGCGATGGCGACGATGGTGCCGTCCAGGGCGACCATCATGACGCCGACCGCGACGGTCAGCAAGGTCAGCCAGGGGTGCCCCTTGAGCCCCCCGGACGGCGGATTCGGTGGCGGCGGTGCGTCCGCCTCGGAGTTCTTGACGACGGACTGACTCATCTGGCCCTCCGTGGGCGTGACAGAGACCGGGACATGACGGTGGCGCTGCGACGACCCACCCGTCCCCACGAGTGCCCAGCCGACGAGCGCCACTCGGCAGATTATGTCAGCTGCTGACATTCGGCAAACAGTGACTTCTGACCTGCACTGACATTTGTCAGGCGGCTAAGGTTGTCCTCCCACCCTCCGCACCAGCGCCCCCGGAAGGCCCCCACCATGGCCGCTCGCACCCCCCACCCCGTCGGCACCCCGGAGGACCTCGGCCGGGCACCCGGCCTGCGGGAGCGCAAGAAGCAGCAGACCCGGGACGCCCTGGTGCAGGCCGCCCACACGCTCTTCCTCGGCCAGGGCTTCGCCCGGACCACCGTCGACGAGATCGCCTCCGCCGTCGACGTCTCCCAGCGCACCTTCTTCCGGTACTTCGCCAACAAGGACGAGGTCGCCCTCGCCGTGATGGCCGACGCCGAGGACTACTTCATCGAGTGCCTGCGCCACCGCCCGGCCGAGGAGACCCCGCTCCAGGCCCTGCGCGCCTCGATCGTCAAGGCCTGGCGCGACCTCGGGAACGCCCGGACCTCCGGCCCCGGCTCGATCAGCAGCGCCCTCGAACTGCTGCGGATCATCGAGGAGACGCCCGCGCTGCTCGCCGCCCACCTGCGCCGGGTCACCGAGCAGGAGCGGCTGGTCGTCCAGGTGCTCGCCGAACGCGAGGGGCTGGACCCGACCCGGGACCTGCGCCCGGTCGTGCTCGCCGCCGTCTTCGGCAGCCTGCTGCGTGCCGCCCACCTGTCCTGGACCGCCGAACAGGAACCGGCCGGCCCCGAGGGCATGGTCGCGGTGATCGAGCGGTACTTCGACCAGCTCGGCCCCGCCCTGGCCGGCCACTGGCGGCCCTGAGCGCGCGGGTCATACCCGAGTACTACGGCGGATTCCGGTCCCTGGTCCGACGCCGGACCACCAGCGCGCCCCTAGTCTGGCCGGATGATCAATTCGACCGCCGGGTCCGGCTCCGTCGGCGCGCTGCGGGCCCTGCTCGGCACGCTCGCCCGGCCGTCCTCCGACCACACCCCGCTGCTGGCCCAGTCTCCCCGTCCGTGGATCCGGCACCTCCCGTACGTCCTCGCGGTGGCCGCGATCGCCTCGCTGCTGCCCAGCGGGATCAACGTGATGGCCCACGACTACGGGCTCAACGGAGGGATCGCCGGCGCCCTGGCCGTCGCGCAGACCGCGCCGCTGCTGCTCGCCGTGAGCCGGCCGCTGGCCGCCTGGTGGATGATCGGCGCCACCGACCTGCTGGCCGCCCTGCTGGTCCTGACCACCGGGAGCCACACCGGCGGCCCCTGGCCGTGGGTCCCCACCAGCCTGGTCGGCTACCTGTTCCTGATGGTTCCGCTCTCCCTCCGCGAGCCGAGGCGCACCCTGGTCGCGGTCTGGCTGGTCACCGCCGGTTCCGGGATCGCCCTGTCGGTCGCCGGGATGGGCTCCCGCTACACCGGGGACAACGTCATCCTCGCGATCGCCCTGACCGGCGCCGTCCTGGTGCTCGGCGGAGCCCTGCGAGAACGCGCCGAGGTCCGCCGGCTGCTCACCGAGCAGGAGCAGATCAGCGAGGTGGAACGCGAGCGCCGCACCCTGCTGGAGGAACGCGCCCGGATCGCACGGGAGTTGCACGACGTGGTGGCCCACCACATGTCGGTGATCGCGGTGCAGGCCGCCAGCGCGCCGTACCGGATCGAGGGCGTCCCGGCCGACGCCGCCGAGGAGTTCACCGCGATCGCCAACACCGCGCGCGAGTCGCTGGCCGAGATGCGCAGGCTGCTCGGCGTGCTGCGCAGCGAGGAGTCCGCCGGGGAGACGGCCCCGCAGCCGGGGGTCGGCCAACTCGCCCAGCTGGTCGAGACGGTGGGGCGGGCCGGGGTGCCCGCCGAGCTGACCGTGGCCGAGGGACTGGCCGAGCGGGTTCCGCAGGCCGTCGGCCTCTCCGCCTACCGGATCGTCCAGGAGGCGCTGGCCAACGTGGTCCGGCACGCCCCCGGCGCGCAGGCCTGGGTGTCGCTCTCGGCGGACGGCCCGGAACTGCGGCTCACCGTGGTCAACGCGGCCCCACCGCAGCGCACCGAGTCGCTGGAGGCCTCGGCCGAGGGCACCGGGCACGGTCTGGTCGGAATGCGGGAACGCGTCCGGCTGGTCGATGGCAGGCTGGACACCGGTCCGCTGCCGGACGGCGGCTTCAAAGTGGCCGCCGTCCTGCCGATCGACCTGCCCGACCGCCCAGACACCCCCGGGGAGAAACCCGCATGACCATCCGCGTGATCATCGTCGACGACCAGGCCATGGTGCGGGCCGGCTTCGCCGCCCTGCTCAACGCCCAGAGCGACATCGACGTGGTGGGGGACGCGGCGGACGGCGCCCAGGCCCTGGAGGTCACCGGCCGCACCCACCCGGACGTGGTGCTGATGGACGTCCGGATGCCCGTCATGGACGGCCTGGAGGCCGCCCGCAAGCTCCTCGACCCGGCCGTCCCCGGCGCCCACCGGCCCAAGGTGCTGATGCTGACCACCTTCGACGTGGACGACTACGTGTACGAGGCGCTGCGCGCGGGGGCCAGCGGCTTCCTGCTCAAGGACGCCCCGCCGGCCGACCTGATCGCCGCGGTCCGGGTGGTCGCGGCCGGCGAGGCACTGCTCGCCCCCTCGGTCACCCGACGGCTGATCGCGGACTTCGCCCGCAACCGGCCCGCCAAGCGCCGCGACCCCAAGCTGCGCCTCAACGGCCTGACCCCGCGCGAGACCGAGGTGCTGGAGCTGATCGCCCGCGGCCTGTCCAACCAGGAGATCGCCGCCCGGCTGGTGCTCGCCGAACAGACCGTCAAGACCCACATCGGGCGCATCCTCGGCAAGCTCGACCTGCGCGACCGCGCCCAGGCGGTGGTGCTGGCGTACGAGTCGGGGCTGGTAACCCCCGGCGAATAAGGGGGGATATCCCCCTCATACCCGGGTAGCACCCGGGAGTTGGCCCCGCGGTGTGACGTCCGCGGGGCCGTCGCATTCCTACCTTCCTCCCCGTCGGCAACCGAATCCGGTCGCCGGCCCAACGGGCAAGGGAGGGCAAGGACATGCGCAGGTTCCGGACCAGGCGGGCGATCGCCGCCACCGCGGTGGCACTGGCGGCCGTGCTCGGCGCGGGCGGCTGGGCCGCCGACACCCAGACCGCCGTCACCGGCCCGCCGCCCGGCAGCGCCGCCTGGACCGCCGACACCGCGCTCGGTCTCCACCCGCCCGACCCGGCCACCAGTACCCCGGCCCAAGTCGCCGCGTTCTTCGCCGGGTTGACGCCCGCGCAGCAGGAGGCCCTGGCCGCCCGCCACCCCCTGGTGGTCGGCAACCTGGACGGCGCCCCGGTCCGACTCCGGTACCACGCCAACACCCTGGCCCTCACCGCCGAACGCACCCGGGAACTCGCCCGGGCCACCGACCCGGCCCTCACCCCGCAGGACCAGCAGGCCGCCCGCACCCGCGCCGAGCGCTACCGCACCCTGCTGGACGGCGACCGGCAGATCCTCGCCTTCGACCCGCGCGGCCGCGGCCAGATCGCCGAGGTGTTCGGCGACCTCGCCACCGCCCCCCGCACCGCCGTGATCGTCCCCGGCTCGGACATCGACCTGCGGACCTTCGACCGCGCCACCGACCCGTACGGCACCCCCGCCGGCATGGCCCGCGCCCTGCGGCAGGCCACCGACGGAGGCACCGCCGTGATCGCCTGGGCCGGCTACACCACCCCGGTCGGCCTCGGCGTCGACGCCGCCACCGAGGACCTCGCCCGGGCCGGCGCCGCCCGCCTCACCCGGCTGCTCGACGGACTCGCCGTCAGCACCCGTCCGCAGGCCCCGCCCACGGTGTTCTGCCACAGCTACGGCTCGGTGGTCTGCGGCCTGGCCCGCCCCACCCCCGACCGGGCCTCCGGCCTGGTGGTGCTCGGCTCGCCCGGCATGGGCGTCGACTCGGCCGCCGACCTCGACCCGGGCGTCCCGCTCTGGGCCACCACCCGCAACGGCTCCGACTGGATCGGCAACGTGCCCAACGTCCGGTTCCTCGGCCTCGGCCACGGCGCGGACCCGACCGGCCCCGGCTTCGGCGCCCGCCCGCTGCCCGCCACCGGATCCCACGGCCACACCGGCTACTTCGCCCCCGGCACCGCCTCGCTCGCCGCCTACGCCGCCATCGCCCAGGGCCACTGAGGCCCGCTGAGACCCGCACTGGAAGGAGCACCGCCATGGCCCACCCGCTCACCACCCTGCGCCGCGCCGCCGAGAAGGTCGACGCGAAGACCCCCGCGACCCGCGACCGCGCCCTGGACGGGCTGCGCGCCCTCGCCCTGCTCTCCGTCCCGATCGGCCACTGGATGCTCGGCGGCCTGACCCGATCCCCCGACGGCGCCCTGCACAACGCCAGCCCGCTCTCCTCGCTCGGCTTCTTCGCCCCGGTCAGCTGGGTGCTCCAGATGCTCGGGGTGTTCTTCCTGGTCGGCGGCCACTCCTCGGTCCGCTCGCTGGAGCGGGCCGCGGCGAAGGGCCTGACCTACGGGAGTTGGCTGCGCGCCCGGACCGTCCGGCTGCTGCGCCCGGTGCTCGGGGTGACGGCGGTGTGGGCGCTGCTGATCCCGCTGCTGCCCCGGCTCGGCCTGCCCGCGGACACCCTGCGCACCGGCGCGACGCTGGTGGTGCAGCCGCTCTGGTACATCGGGGTGTATCTGGCGCTGACCGCGCTCACCCCGCTCTGCGTGGCCTTCGGGCGGCGGCTCGGCCTCTGGTCGGCGGGCCTGCTGGTGGCCTCGGTCGCGGTGGTGGACCTGCTGCGGTACGGCCCGTGGGCCGAGGCGGTGCCCTCCTGGCTCGGCCTGCTGAACCTGCTGCCGGGCTGGATGTTCGGCTACCAGCTGGGCGTGCTGTGGGCGCAGGGCCGGCTCGGCCGCCCGGCGGCCCGGGTGCTGCTGCTCGGCGGCGGCGCGCTGTTCGCCGTGCTGCTGGTCGTGTTCCACTACCCGGCCAGCATGGTGGGCGTGCCGGGCGTCGAGCGGACCAACTCGCACCCGCCGTCCCTGCTGGTGCTCGCCCTGGCGGCGGTGCAGTGCGGCGCCGCGGTGCTGCTGCGGGAGCGGCTGGGCCGGCTGCTGGCCCGCCGTCCGCTGCTCTGGCTGCCGGTGGTGCTGGTCAACCTGTCGGCGATGACGATCTTCTGCTGGCACCAGAGCGCGATGCTCGCGGTGGCGGTGCCCGGTGCGGCCGGCCTCGGTGCCGTACCCGGGCTGACCACCGCGCCGGACTCGCTCGGCTGGGTGGCCGCCCGGCTGGCCCTGCTTCCGCTGTTCGGCGCCGCCCTGGTGGCGATCGGGTGGTTCACCCGGCGCTTCGACGGCCCCTGGACGGCCTTCTCCCGGGTCGGCAAGGCGCTGGCCGGCGCCGCGGCGGCGCTCTTCGCCGCGTACGCGCTGGGGATGGTGTGACGCACGCCGTCGACCACGGCACGACAGGGGCGCGGACCAGCCGGTCCGCGCCCCTTCGACCGTCCGGGGCGCCGGTCGGGCCGGACCGCTCCCCCCAAGGGGCGAATCCGCATGCGAACCACCACGCACTGTGATGTTCTGTGACGGTCGGCGACCATCGCTGGACCGCACCCGCCCCACGGCCCGTCCGTCCGCATTCGCCACTCCTCCCCCGAACCCCTCCCTTCCCGAGGAGACCCATGCCCCCGCCCCACACCCGCCCGCAGCCCCGGCCCCGGGCCGGCCGTCGGCTGTCGGCCACTGCCGTGGTCCTCGCGGTCACCACCGGCACCCTGTTGAGCGCCGTCGCGCCGGCGCTCGCCCACGGCGGGGACGACCTCACCCCGCACGTCGACTCCCGCCGGGTCGCCGAGGAACTGCGACAGGACGAGGTCGCGGCCCTCGGCCAGGAGCACGCCGAGGAGCACGCCCGGATGCGCGCGGCCGTCCGCGGCATCGGCGACTACCCGCAGACCACCCGGACCAACCGGTACAACGCCCTGACGGCCTCCCAGACCAACCACAACAAGGCCTTCGCACCGGAGACCTGGGGCGCGTTCAAGGAGTACTTCCCCTCCCCCGACTTCGGCGACCACGTCGCCCTGCTGCCCACCGGCAAGGTGCTGCTGTTCTCCTTCGAACGGATCGAGACCAACCCGGAGAAGGAACCCGCCCCCACCCAGACCACCGGCAAGGAGAACGCCGGCCGGGCCTTCCTCTGGGATCCGGCCAAGGGCACCGGCAAGGAGGCCTTCAAGCAGGTCAACCCGCCGGTCTCGGACATGCCGGACGGCCTGAACGAGCCCCGCCCGGTGCCGTTCTTCTGCTCCGGCCACTCCTTCCTGCCCAACGGCATGCTCGGCGTCTTCGGCGGCAACCTGGGCGGCAACGGCGGCACCGGCGCCAAGCTCTCGCTCGTCTTCGACCCGTGGACGGAGACCTGGAGCCGCAACCCCGACATGTCGGTGGGCCGCTGGTACCCCTCGGTGGTCACCGGCGCCGACGGCCGGCAGCTGATCATGTCCGGCCAGTCCGAACTCGGCTACGGCACCCCGACCCCGGTGGTCGAGCGCTTCCCGGCCAAGGCCTACCCGGTGCCGGTGAAGAAGACCGACACCCCCAGGGACACCCCGGTGGAGCGGTTCAAGGTCGACGCGCCGTTCAGCTTCGACTACCCTCACCTGTTCTCGCTCAACGACGGCAACGTCTACGGCTTCGGCCGTGCGGCCAACGAGCAGTGGAAGTTCGACCCGTTCGCCGAGACCCGCACCGACCTCACCGCCCGCCCCGACGGCCACAAGCGCAACTACGGCTCCGCCGTGATGCTGCCCAGCGGCGCCAACGGCCCGGACTCCGCGCTGATCCTCGGCGGCGACCGGGACAACCCGAGCACCCTGCGCTTCTCCAACGGCAGTTGGACCGCCGAGAAACCCCGCGCCTTCGGCCGTACCCAGGACGACACGATCCTGCTGCCCACCGGCCGGCTGATGACGGTCAACGGCGCCTACGACATCCGCGACTACGGCAACGGCCCGTACAACCCCAACGCCGACCTCAAGTACCGCCAGGTCGAACTGCGCGACGACCAGGGCAACTGGCAGCTCGGCCCGGTCCAGCGGCTGCCGCGCGGCTACCACTCCAACGCGGTGGTGCTGCCGGACGGGCGGGTCATGGTGACCGGCGACGAGCTCCAGCAGATGGCCAACAACACGGACATCAACGGCACCGTCGACGGCGTCCCGGGCACCGCCGGCCCGATCACCATGAACGGCACCATCGAGATCTACGAGCCGCCGTACCTGCACCAGGGCGAGCGGCCCGCGCTCGCCAACGCGCCCACCGTGCCGGTCGGTTACGACCGGAAGTTCACCGTCACCAGCACCACCCCCGGCCTGGCCGCCAAGGCCGTCCTGCTGGCGCCGACCACCTCCACCCACTCGGTCAACACCAGCCAGCGCCACATCGACCTGCGGATGACCAGCCGGGCCGGCAACCGGCTGGAGTTCCAGGCCCCGCCGGACACCAAGGCCGCCCCGCCCGGCTGGTACATGCTCTTCCTGCTCAGTGACAAGGGCGTGCCCAGCGTCGCGCAGTGGGTCCAGCTCGGCTCCTGATCCCCCGCAGCACGAAAGGAAATCCCACCCCATGACCACGGATCTGAGCCTGCGCGACAGCGTGGAGATCCAGGGCGACATCCTCGCCGGCTTCAAGAAGGACAACGTCAGCGTCCTGTTCCTCAAGTTCGAGGACGCCGCCCGGGCGCGCGACTGGCTGCGCCGGCTGACCCCGCAGATCTCCACCACCCGCGAGGTCGCCGAGTTCAACGAGAGGTTCAGCGAGGCCAGGCAGGCCTCCGGCGGCGACGACCCCAAGTCGCTGACCGCCACCTGGCTGGGCGTCAGCTTCACCTACGAGGGCCTGCGGATGCTGGCCACCACCGACCCCTTCCCGACCGCCCCGCCGGTCGGCAGCGGGCTGGAGGCCTTCAAGGACGGCTCGGCCCAGCGGGCGAGCGCGCTCGGCGACACCGGCGACAACCGCCCGGAGAACTGGCTGTTCGGCAACGGGAAGAACCAGCCGGTCCATGCCGTGCTGAAGATCTCCGCGGACACCGAGCGGGACCTCCAGTCGGCGATCGAGGCGCAGCGGATCGCCGCCGCCGAGTGCCGGGTGCTGATCGTCTACCAGCAGAACGCCCAGACCCTGCTGGGCAGTCGGCGCGGCAAGGAGCACTTCGGCTTCAAGGACGGCATCAGCGAGCCAGGCGTCATCGGCTTCGACAGGCCGAACCCGAACAAGCCGGACGAGGTGGACGGCCACCCGGGCACCCGGCTGATCCCGGCCGGCGAGTTCGTCTGCGGCCTGGACAACGACCGGTTCAGCTTCCCCAGGGACCAGTACCCGGAGTGGTCCCGCAACGGCTCGTTCCAGGTGATCCGCCGGCTCGCCCAGGACGTCCCCGGCTGGTGGTCCCAGGTCGCGGTCAAGCTGGAGGAGCTCCGGCGGGCCAAGGCCGTCCCGGAGCACGCCACCACCGAGTGGCTGGCCGCCCGGATGGTCGGCCGCTGGCGCTCCGGCGCCCCGGTCTGCAAGTACCAGGACCGGGACGTGCCGAACAACCCGACCGCCGCCAAGGACAACGACTTCGACTTCCGGGACGACCCGGAGGGCCTGGTCACCCCGCTCTGGTCGCACCTGCGCAAGACCGAGCCGCGGGCCGGCCTGCAGGAGGCCCCGGACAAGCCCCCGTTCCCGGCCAAGGACCTCAACGGCCGACGGATCATGCGCCGCGGCACCCCGTACGGGGCCCCGTTCGACCCGGCCTCCGAGGGCCCGGGCGGCCCCGACGACCCGCGCGGCCTGCTGTTCATCTGCTACCAGGCGGACATCCAGCGGCAGTTCGAGTTCATCCAGGCCGACTGGATGGACCAGCGGAACTTCCCGCCGAACCGGGACAGCCAGGAGGAGATCCCGCCCGGGCACGCCAAGCCCCGCCCGGTACCCGGCCGGGACCCGGTCACCCAGAACTGCCTGGACCCGGAGACCCGTGAGAACACCCCGGTCGACTTCGAGAGCCGGGACGCGGCCGGCCTGATCGAGCACACCCCGCTGAGCTTCGCCCAGTTCGTCCGGACCACCGGCTCGGTGTACGCCTTCATGCCCTCGCTGAGCATCCTGCGCGGGCTCTGCGAGGGGCGGCTCACCCCGGTCGGGCAGAACGGCACGCAGACCGGCGGGCAGACGGGCGGCCAGACCGGCGGGCAGACCGGCACTCAGACCTGGGGCCAGACGGGTGGCCAGCCCAAGCCGCAGCCGGTGAAGGCCTACCCGTGCGACGAGTTCATCCGCGTCCCGGACCAGTACCGCAAGAACGGCCAGAGCCAGTACTGGGCCTTCCACGGCGACCGCTGCCGGGTGATCTCGATCGCCGACGGCGACGCCCACACCGACCGCAGGGTGGAGGACGACACCTGGCTGACCAGCTGGACCTGCCTCCAGGGCATCGGCCGGGTGGACTGCGTCCTGCCCGTACCGGACCAGCAGGACCCGGCCGGCAAGAGCTGGTACTGGGTGTTCCACAGCACCAGCGGCCGCCAGCAGTACCGGCTGGTCTCGATCACCTGCAACGGCGGCCGGTACACCACCGCCCTGGAGCGCTCGGACCGCGACCTCACCTACTGGGGATCGCTCAGCGGCGTCGGCCAGGTCGACTGCTGGCTGCCGGTGCCGGACCAGCAGGACCCGACCGGCCGGACCAAGAGCTGGTACTGGGTGTTCCACACCACCGGCGGCCGCCAGCAGTACCGGCTGGTCTCGATCGCCGGGGGCTCCGGGCACACCGACGTGCGCGAGCGCACCGACCGTGAGCTCTCCCAGTGGACCTCGCTGAACGGCCTGAGCCGGGTGGACTGCTTCCTGCCCGTCCCGGACCGCCAGCCGGTCGGCGGCCCCTTCGAGTCCTGGGTGTTCAGCGGCCAGAGCTACCGCCGGATCTCGATCGCCGGCGGCAGCGGCCACCCGGACCGGCTGGTCGACGGCGACCGCACCTGCGACAACTGGGCCTCGCTCGGCTGAGGTCCTTGCCGGGCCTTGCGCCCCCCGGTGCGCCACCGCGCGCACCGGGGGCGCACTGTCGGCGCGGTGCTCTAACCTGCCGCCATGGTGACGTTCGAGGAGTTCCGCGCGATGGCCCTGACCCTGCCGGAGGCCGCCCAGGAACCGACCTGGGGCATCGAGACGCTGCGGGTCCGCGGCAAGGTCTTCGCGATGGGCGCCCCCGAGGGTGACAGCGTCACCGTCAAGGCCTCGCACGAGGACCAGGCCGAACTGCTCGCCGCCGAGCCCGAGGTGTTCTCCTTCGCCCGGTACGTCGGGCGGCACGGCTGGGTGAGCGTCCGGCTGGACCTGGTCGACCCGGAGGAGCTGCAGGACCTGGTCACCGAGGCCTGGCGGCGGACGGCACCCAAGCGGCTGGTCGGCGAATTCGACGCCGGGCATCCCGCTTAGCACCGTCCGCAGGGCCACACGAGGACGCCGGAAGGACACGCGCGGTTCATGTGATCCATCCCACAGTTTGGGCGGGTCCGTCACCCTCCTGTGACCTCTACGCTTGCGCAGGGAAGTCAGCAGTCCAATCGCACCCTCCGGGCACCGCCCGAGAAACGGTGACGGGCCCCAAAGGGAGTTGGTGCGGTGCGCAAGCCCCGACGCTGGAAGCGGGTACTGATCGGGGCGTTCGCGGGTTGTGCCGTGCTCGCCGACGCCGGTGCCTCGGCGGCCGCGGCCGCGGTCTCCTCCGAGCAGTTGGCGATCTCCACGCCCCCGGCCGGCAGCGCCGCCTGGGTGCAGGACCACTCCTTCGGCCGCTCCCTGCCCGACCCGGCCACCACCAGCCCGGCCGACGCCGCCGCCTTCTTCGCCTCGCTCGCCCCCACCGAGCTGGACCGGCTGATCAAGGACTACCCGCTGGTCGTCGGCAACTACGACGGCGCCCCGCTGGACCTGCGCTACCGCGCCAACCGGATCGCCCTGGCGAACGAGCGCGACGCCGCCCGGGTCCGCGCGGCCGACAAGAAGCTGGACGCCGACACCCGCGCGCTGGCCGTCTCCCGCGCCAACGACGTCGACCACCTGCTCAGCCCCGGCCGGCAGATCCTTGCCTTCGACCCGCGCGGCCGCGGCCTGGTCTCCGAGGTCTGGGGCGACCTCGCCGACGCCGAGCGGGTCTCCGTCCTCGTCCCCGGCTCGGACGCCGACCTCGGCCACTTCGACCAGACGGCCGAGCCGCTGCGCTCCCCGGCCGGCATGGCCCGCGCCCTGCACGCCGAGGAGCAGCGCCAGGCCCCGGGCACCCGCACCGCCGTGATCGCCTGGACCGGGTACGTCACCCCCTCCGGCCTCGGCCCGGACGCGGCCACCTCCCGGCTCGCCGACGTCGCCGCGCCCCGGCTGCAGCGCCTGCTGGCCGGCCTCAAGGAGACCACCCGGCCGGACGCGCCCCCGGCGCTGCTCTGCCACTCGTACGGCTCGGTGGTCTGCGGCACCGCCGCCCCGAAGATCCCGCGCGCGGCCGCCTCGCCGTCCGACACCTCGGGCATCACCGACATGATGGTGTTCGGCAGCCCCGGCATGGGCGTCCAGTCCGCCGGCGAACTTGGCGGCGGCGTGCACGTGTGGGCCACCCGCAACCCCAGCGACTGGATCGGCAACGTCCCGTTCCTGGAGGTCGGCAAGCTCGGCCACGGCGCCGACCCAACCGGCAGCGGCTTCGGCGCCGAGCAGATCTCCTCCGCCCGGGCCTCCGGCCACAACGGCTACTTCACCGACGGCACCGACAGCCTGCACAACTTCGCGGCCATCTCCCTCGGGGACTACGGCGACGTGGTCCGGGCGCAGCCCAACGCCTAGTCAGGGCCCCAGCTCGTCCTGGTAGAGCCGCGCCTCGTCCTGGTAGAGCCGCAGGGCCTCCGCCGCCGCCCGGGCCAGCTCGCGCCGGGCGGCCTGCGGGGCCAGCACCTCGACGTCCGCGCCAAAGGCCAGCAGCGAGCGGACGGCCGCCGCGGCCGGGAAGGCCATCGCCAGCTCCACCCACTCCTCGGCCGGCCCGGCGCCCGCGTCCGGCGGCGGCGCCGTGAGCCGGCCGCCGTGGATGCGCAGGAACATGTCCAGCCGCCCGCGCCGGACCCGCACCCGGGCCGGCACGTCCTTCGGCACCCGCTCCACCTGTTCGCGCAGGGCCGCCCACACCTCGCCGAGCGCCACCCCGCCCCGGCGGCGCACCGTCTCCCCGGTGGCCTCGGCGGTCAGCACCCGGTCGGCCCGGAACAGCCGCGGCTCGCCGTGCAGATCGGCCACCAGGTACCAGACCGCGGCCTTGTTCACCAGGCCGTACGGGTCGACGGTGTACTCCACCGGCGCGGGCGTGCCGCTGTGCCGGTAGCGCAGCCGCAGCCGCCGGTCGGCGAACACTGCGTACTGCAGCTCGCCCAGGTCCGGACCGCCGGCGGCGGCCGGCTGGGGGTTCTGCATCCAGCGGGCCGGGTCGACCAGGATGCGCTCGCTGACCCGCTCGGCGGCCGGGCGGTGCGGGGCGGGCAGCGCGGCCATCACCTTGCGCAGCGCCGAGCCGAGCGCGCCGTCCAGCCCGAGGTCGCTGTGCGCGCCCTGGGCGGAGAGCACGAACAGCGCCCGGGCCTCGTCCGCGGTCAGCCCGGTGACGTCGGTGCGGTAGCCGGGCAGCAGGTTGATGCCGCCGTGCCGGCCGCGTTCGGTGAACACCGGCACCCCGGCGGCGGAGAGCGACTCCACGTCCCGGTAGATGGTGCGGACGGACACCTCCAGCCGTTCGGCCAGTTCGGTGGCGGGCACCCGGCCGCGGGTCTGGAGCAGCAGCAGGATCGAGAGCAGGCGGTCGGCCTTCATGTCACCAGGATCCCAACAATCCTGACGGCCGTTGTCAGGTTTTACTGGGAGATTGCGTTCCGCGCCCGCAAGGGCGGCCCGAACCACCGCACCGCACAAGGGAGCTGATCACAGATGAGCGCCGTCCAGGACGCCCGTCCGCAGTACCTGACCGCCCTCGGCCAGCTGGAGCGGCTGTTCGCCGCCGTCACCCCCGCCGATCTCGACCGGCCCACTCCCTGCGAGGAGTACACGCTGCGTCAGTTGCTGAACCACGTGATCGGCGGCATCCACCGCTTCGCGTACATGGGTGAGGGCGGTCACGCCCGGGACGTCGTGGCCGCCATCGACGACCCGTCGGACGACGGCTGGACGGCCGCACTGGACCGGGCCCGCGGCCGGGTGACCGCCGCCTGGGCCGACGACACCAAGCTGGGCCGCCCGACCTTCGCCCCCTGGGGCGAGGTGCCCGGAGCGATCGCGGTCGGCGGCTACGTGATGGAGCTCGCCACCCACTCCTGGGACATCGCCACGGCCCTCGACAACGGCTTCGTGCTGGACGACGACGTGGCCCGCACCGCGCTGGCCGTCGCCGAGGTGGTCCTGCCGCCGGAGAGCCGGGTCGAGGGCACCCCGTTCGGCGCGGTGCAGCCGGTCGCCGAGGACGCCGACGTCCACGCCCGGCTGGCCGCCTGGATGGGCCGCAAGGCCTGAGGGCTGAGGACTGAGGGCTGAGGGCTGAGGAAAACGGGGCCCGGGGAGTCGCCGACTCCCCGGGCCCCGGCGGCACTACTCCCGCCCGACCGAGGTGTTGCGCATGTCGGCGTAGCGGTCCCCCGCCACCCGGCCGGCCAGCGGCTCCAGCAGCGCCAGCTCCTCCGCGCTCAGCCGCAGGGTCGCCGCGCCGGTGTTCTCGGCCAGTCGGATGCGCTTGCGGGTGCCCGGGATCGGCACGACGGTCAGCCCGTGCACCTCGGCCCGCTGGTGCACCCAGGCCAGCGCGACCTGGGCGAGCGTCGCGTCGTGGGCCCCGGCGATCTCCCGAAGCGGGGCGAGCAGTTCGCCGTTGGCGACGGCGTTCTCACCGGTGTAGCGCGGGTGGGTGCGGCGGAAGTCGTCCGCCGCGAGCGCCGCGGCGTCCTGGAACGCGCCGGTCAGGAAGCCGCGGCCGAGCGGCGAGTACGGCACGAAGGCGACGCCCAGCTCGGCCGCGGCCGGCACCGCCGAGCGCTCGACGTCGCGGGCGAACACCGACCACTCGGACTGCACCGCGGCGATCGGGTGGACGGCGTGCGCCTCGCGCAGCTCGGCCCCGGTCACCTCGGACAGGCCCAGCTGCCGGACCTTGCCGGCCTGGACCAACTCGGCCATGGCGCCGACCGATTCGGCCAGCGGCACCTCCGGGTTGCGGCGGTGCATGTAGTACAGGTCGATCACGTCCACGCCGAGGCGGCGCAGCGAGCCCTCCACGGCGGTGCGGATGTACGCCGGGTCGTTGCGGATGGCGCGCTTGGTCGGGTCGGCCGGGTCGCGCTCGATGGCGAACTTGGTGGCGACCAGCACCCGGTCGCGGTTGGCCCGGACGAAGGGGCTGATGAACTCCTCGTTGCGGCCGGAGCCGTACATGTCCGCGGTGTCGAACAGCGTGACGCCGGCCTCCAGGGCGGCGTCCAGCGTGGCGAGCGCCTCGTCGGAGTCGGTCGGGCCGTAGAACTCGCTCATGCCCATGCAGCCGAGGCCCTGGACGCCCACCAGCGGGCCGTCGGTGCCGAGGGGGGCGGTGGGAAGGAGGGGGTGAGTCATGCGCTCTGCTCTTCCTCTACTCGGTAGTACTGGCATTGGACCGGGGTGCCGGCGGCGTCGACGATCTTCCCGGCGTAGAGATCGATCTTGTAGTCGAGGACGGACAGGGTGGCCTGGAGGTCGACGATCTTCTGCCGGACCTCCTCGCGCTGCGCCTCCAGCAGCTGTCGGCGCTCGACGTAGGTCTGTTCGCCGCGGCGGACCATGTCGACGTACTTGAGCATGTCCGCCACCGACATCCCGGTCAGCCGCAGCCGGCCCAGGAAGGCCAGCCGGTGCAGGTCGCCGTCGCTGTAGCGGCGCTGGCCGCCGACCGCGCGGTCGACCGGGTCGAGCAGGCCGATCCGCTCGTACCAGCGCAGGGTGTGGGCGGTCAGACCGCTGGCCGCCGAGACCTCGCTGATGGTGTGCCGCGCGGTCCGGTCCGGGTCGCCGACCGGGCGGTTGAACACCTCCGTACAGCTGCGCAGACCGGCCTGGGCACGTGCGGTTGTGGCCATGATCGATTCCCCCTGTCCTGTGACGAGAATGACGCTACCGAGTTGGAGTGCACTCCAAGCAAGCCGCCCAGCCGGGTGGCCCCGCCACCCGGTTTCGGCCCCGACTAGAGTCGACGGCATGGAGAGCTTGCGGATGATCGAGAACTGGCCCGTGCCCCACGCCGCCGCGGCGGTGGTCCGCGGATCGGACGGCGCGGTGCTGGGCGCCCACGGGCCGCAGCAGCACCTCTTCCCGCTCGCCTCGGTGACCAAGCTGCTCACCTCCTACGCGGCGCTGGTCGCCCTGGAGGAGGGCGTGTTCGAGCTGGACGACCCGGCCGGCCCGCCCGGCTCGACCGTCCGCCACCTGCTCGCCCACACCTCCGGCCTCGGCTTCGACGAGGACCGGGTGTACGCCGAGCCCGGCAACCGCAGGCTCTACTCCAACGCCGGTTTCGACGTGCTCGCCCGGACCCTGGCCGAGGCCGCCGGGATCGCGTTCCACCAGTACGCCGCCGAGGCCGTGTTCGAGCCGCTGGGCATGCACGACACCCTGATCAACACCGCGAGCAAGTCCCCGGCCGGCGCCGGCGGCCTGTCCACCGTCGCCGACCTCGCCCGGTTCGCCGCCGAACTCCAGTCCCCCAAGCTGCTGGACCCGTCCACCGTCCGCCGCGCCACGCGCGAGGTCGCCTTCCCGGGCACCAGCGGCGTGCTCCCCGGCTACGGCCACCGCCGCCCGAACGACTGGGGCCTCGGCTTCGAGATCCGCGACGGCAAGAGCCCGCACTGGACCGGCACCGCCAACTCCCCCGAGACCTTCGGCCACTTCGGCCAGTCCGGCACCTTCCTCTGGGTCGACCCGCAGGCCGGCGCGGCCTGCATCGCGCTCACCGACCGGGACTTCGGCCCCTGGTCGGTCGACGCCTGGCCGCCGCTGTCCGACGCCGTCCTGGCCGAGCTCGCCGAGCTCGCCGAGCCGAAGGGCTGAACAGCCGAAGGGCTAGCCGTACGAGACCGGCGAGTGCATCTCCCAGAGCAGGAGTTCGGCGCCGGTCTCGCCCGCCGTCGGGTCGGCGAACGCCTCTCCGGTGATCCGCACGCTGTCGCCGGGCACCATCGAGCGCCCGCCGCCCTTGGGGCCGGGGATCGTCCGGTAGCCCAGCGAGCCGGCCGTCAGGTGCGCGTACCGCCAGGGTGCCCCGGGCAGTTGCGGCAGCGGCTGCCACGGGCCGGCGGTGGCCAGCCAGAGCGCGGCGTCGCGGCGGCGCAGCCGCAGGGCGCCCGTCCCGGCGTCCCGCTCCAGGCCGGAGGCCAGCAGCGTCAACCCGCCGTCCGCCGGTTCCACCTTGCGCAGGCCGTACCCGGGGGCGGAGTCGAACTCGTCCGGCTGCAGCCACATCTGGACGAAGCGCACCGGCCCGGTGGCGCCGCCGAGGTTGCGCTCGGTGTGGGTGACCCCGGAGCCCGCGCTGAGGTGCTGGATCATGCCCGGGCGCACCACCCCGCTGTGGCCGTGCGAGTCCCGGTGGGCCAGCGCGCCCTCCAGCACCCAGGTGAGGATCTCGGTGTCCCGGTGCTTGTGCTCCTCGAACCCGGCGCCGGGGGCGAGGAGTTCCTCGTTGCACGCGAGCAGCGCGCCGAAGTGGGTGTTCTTCGGGTCGTAGTGGCCGGAGAAGGAGAACGCGTGTCGGGTCTCGATGCCCTCGGCGGGGGTGGAGCGGTAGCGCTCGGCGGTGCGGCGCAGGTCGGCGCGGGGGCGTTCAGGGGCGTCGGTCACGCTCCTCACCGTAGCCGTGTGACCGGGGCCACCGCGCCCCTGCGCCGGGGGGTGTGCACGAGCAGTCACTCGCGTGAGGCAGTCTTGTCCTTGTGCCAGCCGCTTCCGCGAACTCCAAGAGCGAACCCAGTCCCGCAGCCGAACCCACCGGGAAGAGCCCCGCTCCCCGGGCCGGCCGCGACCGTCCCGGCCGCCCCGCGCCCCGCTTGACGGCGCAGGAGCGCAGAAACGCCGCCGAGCGGGCCGAGCGCCGGGCGGCGACCCTCAAGCGGCTGGAGAAGTCCTCGGGCAAGCTGGCCACCGCCGCGATCGCGCGGATGGACGACCAGCTCGGCTGGTACCGGCGGATGCCGCCGGAGCACCGCTCCTGGATCGGCCTGGTCGCCCAGGCCGGCATCGCCGCCTTCACCGAGTGGTACCGCCACCCCGAGGCCGCCCGGGCGATCTCCACCGACGTCTTCGGCACCGCCCCGCGCGAGCTGACCAGGGCGATCACGCTGCGCCAGACCGTCGAGCTGATCCGCACCACGATCGAGGTGATGGAGGAGGCCATCGAGGAGGTGGCCGCCCCCGGCGACGAGGCGGACATGCGCGAGTCCGTGCTGGTCTACGCCCGGGAGATCGCCTTCGCCACCGCCCAGGTGTACGCCCAGGCGGCCGAGGCGCGCGGCGCCTGGGACGCCCGGCTGGAGGCGCTGGTGGTCAACTCCCTGCTGTCCGGCGACGCCGACGAGGGCGTGCTGTCCCGTGCCGCCGCGCTCGGCTGGGGGCAGCCCAGCCAGGTGCGGGTGGTGATGGGCAGCGCGCCGGACGGCGACAGCGAGCTGGTGGTCGAGGCGATCCGCCGGGCCGCCCGGTACGCCAAGCTGAACGTGCTGACCGGGGTGCTGGGCAAGCGCCTGGTGGTCGTGGTCGGCGGCGACAAGGAGCCGGTGCACGCCGCCCGGGCGCTGATCGGCCAGTTCGCGCCGGGCCCGGTGGTGATCGGCCCGACCGTGCCGGACCTGCTCTCGGCGACCCGCTCGGCGCACGCCGCCGCGGCCGGTCTGCGCGCCTGCGCCGCCTGGCCGGACGCCCCGCGCCCGGTGCTCGCCGACGACCTGCTGCCCGAACGGGCGCTGGCCGGGGACCAGGCCGCCCGCCGCCAGTTGGTGGAGGAGATCTACACACCGCTGGACGAGGCCGGATCCGCCCTGCTGGAGACGCTGAGCGTCTACCTGGAGCAGGCGTCCTCGCTGGAGGGCGCGGCCCGGATGCTCTTCGTGCACCCCAACACGGTGCGCTACCGGCTGCGACGTGTGACCGACGTCACGGGGTACGCCCCCTCCGACGTACGTTCGGCGTTCACTCTGCGGATCGCACTGGCCCTCGGCCGGCTGACCTCCGCCGCGGAGCCCGGCCGAGCCGGGGTGTAGGGACCATACAATCCCGGATGGTTTTCTTCGTTACCGTCGCCTACCCGCCCCTGGGCGCCTGGCGAGAGAGGGTTGAACCGTGCTCGTAATCGTCGCCCCTGGACAGGGTGCCCAGTCCCCCGGTTTCCTCAGCTCCTGGCTGGAGCTCGACGGTGTCGCCGACCGCCTGCGCGGCTGGTCGGAGGTCGCCGGGCTCGACCTGGTGCACGCCGGCACCGAGGCGTCCGCCGAGGAGATCAAGGACACCGCCGTCGCCCAGCCGCTGCTGGTCGCCGCCGGTCTGGTGACCGCCCGTGAGCTGTTCCCGGACGAGGCGGACGCCCGCAAGCTGGTCGGCGCCGTCGCCGGCCACAGCGTCGGCGAGATCACCGCCGCGGCCGGCGCCGGGGTGCTCAGCGCCCACGACGCGCTGACCTTCGTCCGTGAGCGCGGCCGGGCCATGGCCGAGGCCGCCACCGTCACCGAGACCGGCATGACCGCCGTGCTCGGCGGCGACCCGGAGGTCGTCGCGGCGAAGCTGGCCGAGCACGGCCTGACCGCCGCCAACAACAACGGCGGCGGCCAGATCGTCGCGGCCGGCACGCTGGCCCAGCTGGAGGCGCTGAAGGCGGACCCGCCGGCCGGCGCCAAGCTGATCGCCCTCAAGGTGGCCGGCGCCTTCCACACCGAGCACATGGCCCCGGGCGTCGAGCGGCTGGCCGCGCTGGCCCCGAGCCTGGCCGTGGCCGACCCGCAGGTCCGCTACGTGTCCAACAAGGACGGCGGGGTCGTCGACTCCGGCGCCGAGGTGCTGGCGCGCCTGGTGTCGCAGGTCTCCAACCCGGTCCGCTGGGACCTCTGCATGGAGACCCTCGGCCGACTGGGCGCGACCGCCGTGATCGAGCTGTCCCCCGCGGGCACGCTCACCGGGCTGCTCAAGCGCAACCTCAAGGGTGTCGCCACGCTCGCCCTGAAGACCCCCGCCGATCTGGACAAGGCCCGCGAGCTCGTCGCCGAGCACGGCGGTCAGGACCAGGAGGAGCAGGCATGACCAAGCCCCAGATCCGTCCCGCCACCGGCGCGCAGTACTCCCGGATCCTCGGGGTCGGCGGCTACCGCCCGGTCCGGGTCATCCCCAACTCCGAGGTGCTGGAGTGGATCGACTCCTCGGACGAGTGGATCCGCACCCGCAGCGGCATCGCCGAGCGCCGCTGGGCGGGCCCGGAGGAGAGCGTCGCCGAGATGTCGGTGCAGGCCGCGGGCAAGGCCATCGCGCAGGCGGGCATCACCCCCGAGCAGATCGGCGGCGTGATCGTCTCGACCGTCTCGCACCTCAAGCAGACCCCCGCGATCGCCACCGAGATCGCCCAGCGGCTCGGCTGCGGCACCGCCCCGGCCTTCGACATCTCGGCCGCCTGTGCCGGCTTCGGCTACGGCCTGGGCCTGGCCGACGGCATGGTCCGCGGCGGCAACGCCGACTACGTGCTGGTGATCGGCGTCGAGCGGCTCAGCGACCTGACCGACAAGTCGGACCGTTCGACCGCCTTCATCTTCGGCGACGGCGCCGGCGCCGCGATCGTCGGCCCGTCCGACACGCCGGGCATCGGCAAGCTGATCTGGGGCTCGGACGGCTCGCAGGCCGACGTCATCAGCCAGACCCAGGCCTGGGACACCGCCTTCGCCAAGCCCGACGCGATCAACGGCCAGGGCGAGGAGCAGAAGTGGCCGGCCCTGCGGATGGACGGCCAGCCGGTCTTCCGCTGGGCGGTCTGGGAGATGGCCAAGGTGGCCCAGCAGGCGCTGGACGCCGCCGGGATCACCGCCGACCAGCTCGGCGCCTTCATCCCGCACCAGGCCAACATGCGGATCACCGACGCCATGATCAAGGCGCTCAAGCTGCCGGCGTCGGTGCCGGTCGCCCGTGACATCGCCGAGACCGGCAACACCTCCGCCGCCTCCATCCCGCTGGCGATGGAGCGCATGCTGGAGTCCGGCGAGGCCCACAGCGGCGACCTCGCGCTGATCATCGGGTTCGGGGCGGGTCTCGTCTACGCCGCGGCAGTCGTTACGCTCCCCTAGGCGCGTTTCGCCCCGATCCATCCACAAGCCCGTGTTCGGCCGACGGTCGGACACGTTCAACACCGAAGAGGAGCAGCCAGTATGGCTACGCAGAACGAGGTCCAGGAAGGTCTCGCCGAGATCGTCAACGAGATCGCCGGCATCCCGGTCGAGGACGTCCAGCTGGACAAGTCCTTCACCGACGACCTGGACGTCGACTCGCTGTCCATGGTCGAGGTCGTCGTCGCCGCCGAGGAGCGCTTCGACGTCAAGATCCCGGACGACGAGGTCAAGAACCTGAAGACCGTCGGCGACGCGGTGAACTACATCCTCACCAACGCCGCCTGAGCGATCGACTCGTTCGAGTCGCCCAGTCCGTCCGGCGTGAGCCACGCCTCGGACGGCTGACCCATCGGTCCGGCTCCCCCGAGTCAGGCCGACCCCCCGGCCGGGACGCCCCACCGGGCGCCCGGCCGGACCCTTCTTCGGCTCGCCGCCGACCCCGCACGAACGTGAAAGAAGAGAAACCAGTGACCGCTGAAAACCGAGCCGTGGTCGTCACGGGTATCGGCGCCTTCACGCCGCTGGGCGGCGACGCCGCCACGACCTGGGAGAACCTGGTCGCCGGGCGCTCCGGGGTGGCGGCCCTGACCGAGGAGTGGGCCCAGGACCTGCCGGTCCGGATCGCCGCGCGCATCGCGGTCGAGCCGGGCGAGATCCTGCCCCGCCCGCTGGCCCGAAAGCTGGACCGCTCCGCCCAGTTCGCGCTGATCGCCGCCCGCGAGGCCTGGTCCGACGCTGGCTTCGAGACCCCGGCCACCGACGAGTCCTCCAAGCTCGCCCCCGAGCGCCTGGGCGCCGTGATCGCCTCCGGCATCGGCGGCGTGACGACCCTGCTCGACCAGTACGACGTGCTGAAGGAGAAGGGCGCCCGCAAGGTCTCCCCGCACACCGTCCCGATGCTGATGCCCAACTCCCCGGCGGCCAACGTCGGTCTGGAGGTCGGCGCCCGCGCGGGTGTGCACACCCCCGTCTCCGCCTGCGCCTCCGGCGCCGAGGCGATCGGCTACGCGATCGAGATGATCCGCAGCGGCCGCGCCGACGTCGTGGTGGCCGGCGGCACCGAGGCGGCGATCCACCCGCTGCCGATCGCCGCGTTCGCCAACATGATGGCGATGTCCAAGAACAACGACGACCCCGAGCGCGCCTCGCGTCCGTACGACAAGGCCCGCGACGGTTTCGTGCTGGGCGAGGGCGCCGGCGTGGTCGTGCTGGAGTCGCTGGAGCACGCCGAGGCCCGGGGCGCCCGGATCTACTGCGAGGCGGTCGGCCAGGGCCTGTCCTCGGACGCCCACCACATCGCCCAGCCCGAGCCGACCGGCGCCGGCGTGGCCCGCGCGCTGGCCGACCTGTTCGAGCGCAACGAGCTGGACAAGGCCGAGATCGTGCACGTCAACGCGCACGCCACCTCGACCCCGCAGGGCGACACCGCCGAGCTGAAGGCGCTGCGCAAGGAGCTGGGCGAGGACCTCGACCACATCCTGGTCTCGGCCACCAAGTCGATGACCGGTCACCTGCTGGGCGGCGCCGGCGGCATCGAGACCGTCGCCACCGTGCAGGCGCTGTACCACCGGGTCGCCCCGCCGACCATCAACGTCGAGGAGCTCGACGACGATGTGGACGCGAAGATCGTCACCGAGGCCACCCCGCTGCCCGAGGGCCGGATCGCCGCGCTGAACAACTCGTTCGGCTTCGGCGGCCACAACGTGGTGCTGGCCTTCCGCACCCGCTGACGCCCACACCGAAGGGGCCGGCGCTCTCCGTGAGCGCCGGCCCCTTCGTCGTACCCGTCGGCCGTTCAGACCACCTGGTGCAGCCAACGCACCGGCGCGCCCTCGCCCGCGTACCGGAACGGCTCCAGCTCGTCGTCCCAGGGCTTGCCCAGCAGCCGGGAGATCTCGGCCTCCAGGTCGGCCCCCTCGCTGCGGGCCCGCAGCAGGACGGCCCGCAGCCGGTCCTCGGGGATCAGGATGTCGCCGTGGATGCCCGTGACGGCGTGGAAGATGCCGAGCGTGGGCGTGCTGCTGTACCGCTCGCCCTCCGCCGTGGCGCAGGGCTCGCTGGTCACCTCGTACCGCATGAGCTGCCAGCCGCGCAGCGCGGAGGCGAGCTTCGAGGCGGTGCCGGGCTCCCCCTGCCAGGAGAGCTCGGCGCGCCAGTGCCCGGGTGCGGCCGGCTGGCGGATCCAGTCCAGGCTCACCCGTACACCGAGCACCCCCGCGACGGCCCACTCGACGTGCGGGCACAGCGCGCGGGGCGCGGAGTGGATGTACAGAACTCCACGTGTCGTCACCGGGACCTCCAGGCTCTGGACGAGGGTCGCCTTCCCCAGCTGCCTCGTGCCTGCAGTTGATCCACAGTTACCCACGTTAGCCGACATTAAGCTACTAAATTGAGCAAAACGGACAAGCCTTCGCTCAATGCTAGTCGAATCCTCAACGAGGTCTACCCCTCGGCCGGATCTCTCCCCCGAACGGCCCCATCGCCAGGCGGGACCACCGTACCGCGCGGCGCCGCAGGATGGATGACGCACTTTCGGATCCGGCCGGAATGCGGTAGTGCGGCCGGATCCCCCGCGCCGTGCACGCGAACCGCCCCGCGCGCCCGGTCGGGGGCGGCGGGGCGGTTCGGACTCCTGACGTGGGGTCAGCCGTCCAGGCGGACGACCATCTTGCCGGTGTTGACGCCGCGCAGCAGATCGATGAAGGCCTGGGCGGCGTTCTCGAAGCTACTCCGGGAGCTTGATCAGCATCTTGCCGACGTTGTCCCCGCTGAGCAGGCCGAGGAAGGCGTCCACCGCACTGTCGATGCCCTGGGTCACCGTCTCGCGGTACTTGAGCTCACCCGAGCGCACCCACGCCGAGACCTCCTCGACGAACTTCGGCTGAAGGTCGTAGTGGTCGCCGACGAGCAGCCCCTCCATGCGGAAGCGCTTGGCGATGATCTGCGCGAGGTTGCGCGGGGCCGGGGTGGGCTCGGTGGCGTTGTACTGCGAGATCATGCCGCAGACCACGATGCGGCCGTGAAGGTTCATCGCCTCGATGGCAGCTTCCAGGTGCTCGCCACCCACGTTGTCGAAGTACACGTCGATGCCGTCGGGAGCCGCAGCCTGAAGCTGCTCGGCAACCGGGCCGTTCTTGTAGTTGAACGCGGCGTCGAAGCCGTACTCCTCCACGAGGAGCTTGACCTTCTCGTCCGAGCCGGCGGAGCCGATCACTCGCGCCGCACCCTGCAGCTTGGCGATCTGGCCGACGATGCCACCCACGGCACCGGCCGCGCCGGACACGAACACCACGTCGCCGGCCTTGATCTCCCCGATCCGCGTCAGACCCGCGTAGGCGGTCAGACCCGGCATACCCAGCACGCCCAGATAGGTCGAGAGCGGCGCGGCGTTCGGGTCCACCTTGACGGACGCCTTGGCGTCGAGGGTGGCGTACTCGCGCCAGCCGAGCCCATGCAGGACGTAGTCACCCTCGGTGAAACCCTCCGCCTGCGAGGCGATGACCTGGCCGACAGCCCCACCCAGCATCGGCTTGTCCAGTTCGTACGGCTCTGCGTAGGACTTGCGGGCCGACATCCGGCCGCGCATGTACGGGTCCACCGAGAGGTGGGTGTTGCGGACCAGGATCTCGCCCGGGCCCGGGGTCCTGACCGGGGCCTCGACCAGGGCGAAGTCGGTGGGCACCGGCCAGCCCTGGGGGCGGGCGGCGAGGTGCCATTCACGGGCGGTGGCGGGGGCGGCCTGCTCTGCCATGGAGGTGCTCCTTGGATGGGGTTTCGGCAGGTGAAAGGTTGAGGAACTGAAGTAACGATGGGCATGAAAGGTTCATGTTGTCAACTTTTCAGGTAGACTCTGCGGCATGGACACTCAGCAGACCGAGGTCGCCACGCCGCAGTCCGACGAGATCACCCGTGAGGTCGTCGATCTGATGGCCAACCTGGTCGCGCTCTTCCACCGCGAGTACGAGGAGGCCGCCGCCGCACGCTCGCTCACCGGCGCCCAGGCCAAGGTGCTCGCCCTGCTGCGGCGCGGCCCGCTGCCGATGCGGCACATCGCCCAGACGCTCAGCTGCGAGCCCTCCAACATCACCGGCATCGTCGACCGACTGGAGGCCCGCGGCTTCGTCACCCGGGAAGCCGACCGGCAGGACCGCCGGGTCAAGCTGGTCGCCGCCACCGAGACCGGCTCGGCCGCCTCCGAGGAGCTGCGCGAGTCGCTCAACTTCGCCCGCGAGCCGCTCGCCGCACTCGGCCCCGAGGAGCGGACGGTGCTGCGGGACCTGCTCCGGCGGATGCTCACCGGCGCCTCCGGCCCGGGTGCGTGACCAGTATCACAGCCCTGCGGGTCGATTCCCCCGCCCCTCGGGGGTAACCGAACAGCCTTCCGGAGCGTCTAACGTTCGAACATCGAACGCTGGAAACTGAAAACGGGGGGCACCGGAGGATGAGCAGCAGCACGCGCCGTCGCCGCTACCTGCGGACCGCCATCGGCCTGGCCGCCGTTCTGGTGCTGTCGGTCGTGGGAGCCGGAGCCTGGTTCTACCACCGGCTGGACAGCAACATCACCACCTTCGACGCGGGCGGCGTCGCCACCGAGCGCCCGCCGGCCCCGGTCCCGGCCAGCCCCGGCGCCCAGGTGCCGGTCAACGTGCTGCTGCTGGGCTCCGACACCCGGGACGACGGCAACAACTCGCTGGGCGGGGGCGACGAGGGCGTCGGCAACTCGGACACCGCGATCCTGGTGCACATCTACGCCGACCACAAGCACGCCGTCGGCGTCTCCATCCCCCGCGACACCCTGGTCACCATCCCGTCCTGCAAGCTGGCGGACGGCACCTGGAGCAAGCCGCGCAACGACCAGATGTTCAATTCGGCGTTCAGCCTCGGCGAGCTCCCCAAGGGCAACCCGGCCTGCACCCAGAACACCGTGGAGAAGATCACCGGGCTGCGGGTCGACCACACCATCGTGGTCGACTTCAAGGGCGCCGCCGCGGTGACCGAAGCCATCGGCGGCGTGGAGGCCTGCGTGCCCAACGACGTCAACGAGTACGGCATCCAGCTCAAGAAGGGGCTGCAGAAGCTCTCCGGGAAGTCCGCGGTGGACTACCTCCGGGCGCGCCACGGCATCGGCGACAACTCCGACATAGGCCGGATGAAGCGCCAGCAGGCCTTCCTCTCCTCCATGATCAAGAAGGTCCAGGACCAGGGCTTCTCGCTGCCCACCCTGCTGCCGCTGGCCGACGCCGCCACCAAGTCGCTCACCGTGGACGAGGGGCTCGGCACCGCGATGAAGCTGGTGGACTTCGCCCGCTCGGTGGAGGACATCAAGCTCTCCGACGTCACCTTCGTGACCGCCCCCTGGCGCTTCGCCGGGGACCGGGTGCGGCTGGTCCAGCCGGACGCCGACGAGCTGTGGAAGCTGCTGCGGGAGGACCGCACCCTGGACGGGCAGAGCACCGCCGGGACCGGCGCGGCCACCGCCTCTGCCTCTGCCTCGGCATCGCCGAGTGCGAGCTCCGGCGCGAACGCGCCGCTCACCCCCGACCAGGCCGCGGCCCCGATCACCGTGGTCAACGGCGTCGGCACCGCCGGACTGGCCGGCTCCGGCGCCGAGACCCTCAAGGGGCGCGGCTTCCAGAACGTCTCGCTCGGCGCCAACAACCCCGGCAAGCAGCACACCGAGGTCGGCTACGACCCGACGCTGAAGACCACCGCCGACCAGGTCGCGGCGCTCTTCCCCGGCGCCCGCGCGGTCGAGGAGCCCGGCTCGGGCGCCATCACCGTCACCCTCGGCGCCGACTACCAGGCCGCCGGCACCCAGCTGAACTCCGTCTCCTCGCCCTCCGCGACGCCCAGCGGCGCGCCGAGCACCATGCCCAGCGGGGTCCCGACCGGCATAGCGGAGAACACCCGGGGCGCCGACACCGATCCGTGCGCCAACCTGACCTTCGGGTCCTAGCCGATCACTGCGGGTCCGGCAGGCCCGTGACCACGGCCGTCAGGCGGGTGCCGCGCGGGAAGGCGCCCGCCACGGCCAGGTCGGCCAGTGCGGCGAGCAGCTTGGCGACGTACCGGCGCTCCACCGGGATGTCGTGGCGGCGCTCGAACTCCCCCGCGAAGGCGGCGAGTTCGGCCAGGACCTTGCCGTAGCCGCCGCCGTGGTGGGCGTGGTCGATCCGCCAGTTGTCGAACTCGCGCCCGAACCCGGCCCGGTGCAGCCGGGCGACCTCCGCCTCCAGGTACCCCTCGCCGCCGCGCAGCACGGCCACCCCGAGCGCCCGCGCGCCCGGCGGCAGGCCCGCCGCGATGCCGGCCAGGGTGCCGCCGGTGCCGACCGGGCAGCAGACCACGTCGCGCCCGTCCAGGTCGGGCAGTTCGGCCGGGATCGCGGCCGCGCCGATCGCGGCCAGGGCGTTGGAGCCGCCCTCCGGGAGCACCAGGCAGGGGCCCCAGCGGCGCTGCAGTTCCGCACCGCCCCCGGCACCGGCCCGGCCAGTGGCCTCCCGGTAGGCGGCCCGGGTGAGGAACTCCAGCCGCATCCCGGACCGTTCGGCGGCCCGCAGCGACCAGTTGCGCGGCCGGTCGGCCAGTTCCTCGCCGCGCACCAGCCCGACGCTCTCCAGTCCGAGCGCCCCGGCGGCTGCCGCGACCGCCCGCAGGTGGGTGGAGTAGGCCCCGCCGAAGGTCAGCAGCCGGGTGTGGCCCTGCTCGACGGCGGCGGCCAGGTTGGGCGCGAGCTTGCGCCACTTGTTGCCCGGGACGCTCGGGTGCAGCAGGTCGTCCCGCTTGAGTCGCAGCTCCACCCCGGCCCGGGCGAAGGCCTCGTCGGTGCAGTCCACCAGCGGGGTCGGCAGCAGGGCGGGTTCGAGCACCCGGCCAGCTTAGGGCGTGTCCGGGCCCCGGACGGCCGGGAGCCCGGCCGCCTGACCGGCGACCGGGCTCCGCTGCCCCGGGACGGGCCGTCACCCCCGTGGGCGGCCCGTCACCCCGCGGCCGCGCTCTCCGCCGCGTGGCCCGCCATCTGCCAGGCCAGCGCCTTGCCGAGGGCGCGCGGGACCGGGCCGGCCGCGGGGGCCAGCTTCGCGATCCGGGCACGGTGCTCGCGGCGCTGCCGGGCGCTGAGGACGGAGCGCAGCCGGCCCGCCGCGACCAGGGCGGTCAGCGCCGCGTCGGCCGGGTCGACCCGGCTGAGCGGCCCCTCCAGCGCCCCGGCGACGGCGGCCGCCAGGGCCTCGCGCGCCCCGGGGTCATCCAGGGTGACCAGGGTCACCGGGAACAGCCCGGCCACCCGGTGCGGCCGCAGGGTGATCCGGCCTGCGTCCGCCAGGCCGTCCCGGACCCAGCGGACCGGCTGGTCGCGGCCGGCGCTCTTGGCGCGGCCGACCCAGGTGCTCCAGCCGTGCGGGCGGGTCGCCCTGATCTGGCCCAACAGGCGGGCGCTGTAGGGGTCGAGGCCGGCTTCGACCTCGCCGCCGCGGACCCGGGCGACGGCCTTGCGGCCCTCCTCGTACAGCAGGCCCCGGCGCAGCAGTTCGGTCAGTGCCGCCGCCTGGAGCAGCAGGTTGAGCGAGGAGTGCTGGGTGGTCCGCTCGCGGCGCGGGTCGTACGCGAGCAGGTAGAGCTTCTCGGGCAGATTGACGGGCAGGTCCATCTCGGTCTCCGAAAGATCTTGACGATCCGGCAGATCTGTTGGGTGGCCCGGCAGCTGCGGTCAGTCCTCTTCGGAACCGCCGCTCTCCGGGCTCTCCTTGGGCGGTCGGCCGCGCCGGGGAAGCCCGGCCGCACCACTGGGCATCCGGCCGGCGTCGGTGAGGGCGCGTCGGAGCACGAACTCGATCTGCGCGTTGGTGCTGCGCAGTTCGTCCGAGGCCCACCTGGCCAGTGCGTCGTGAACTGAAGGGTCCAGTCGCAGCAGGAGCTTCTTCCGTTCCGTCGCCAACGCCACGCCCTTACTGGTAGAGGGAGCCCGTGTTCACGACGGGCTGGGTGCCCCGGTCGCCGCAGAGCACCACCAGGAGATTGCTCACCATGGCGGCCTTGCGCTCCTCGTCCAACTCCACCACGTCCCGCTCGGCGAGCCGGTCCAGCGCCTCCTCGACCATACCGACGGCGCCCTCGACGATCAGCCGCCGGGCGGCCACCACGGCCCCGGCCTGCTGCCGCTGGAGCATCACCTGGGCGACCTCGGGCGCGTAGGCGAGCCGGGTGATCCGGGACTCGATGACCCGCACACCGGCCGAGGCGACCCGGGCCGCGATCTCGGCGGAGAGCTTGCGGGCGATCTCGTCCGCGCCGTCGCGCAGCGACAACTGCCCCTCGTGGTGGGCGTCGTACGGGTAGCTGGTGGCGATGTGCCGTACGGCCGTCTCGGTCTGGATGGCGACGAAGTCGACGTAGTCATCCACCTCGAACACCGCCATCGCGGTGTCCTCGACCTGCCAGACCACCACGGCGGCCATCTCGATCGGGTTGCCGTCCGCGTCGTTGACCTTGGTGGTCTCGGTCTCGTGGTTGCGGATCCGGGTGGAGATCCGGCGACGGCTGGTGAAGGGGTTCACCCAGGTCAGACCGGCGGACCGGATGGTGCCGCGGTAGCGGCCGAGCAGCTGGACCACCCGGGCCTCGCCGGGCGAGATGACCGTCAGCCCGCACAGCAGCAGCAGCGAGCCGAGCACCACCAGCGGCCCGAGGACCACCAGCGGCACCCCCAACCCCTTGCTGCCGCCGCTGATCTGGACTCCTCCGGCGATCAGCGCGCCGAACCCGACGAGCACGCCGAGCAGCGCACCGCCGAGCACCGGCAGCCCGGTGGCGCCGGTGATGACCCGTTCGGTGATCTTCGGAGCCGGAAGGTCGATGGCAGGGCCGTCCTCGACGGCGAAACGCGGTGTGGTCATGGGACCGTCCCCCAGTACGAGTATCCGCTTGAGCTGTCAAAGTGATATCACTTTTTTCGCGCAGAGCGCCAGGGGTCGGCAGGTGATCCGTACGCAGGGGGGTCCGCGGGGGCGGGAGGCAGCCGTCGGGCGGCTCCGGGGCCGATGCCCACCGGGCGGGTGAATTCCGGCGCGCCACGGGCCGGGAGAAGCCGGCCGGGCTCTAGACTTCCGTCGTCACGGGCGGTGAAACTCCAGCTCAGGAGCTGTCCGCGGACAGTCGTACGACACTCGTCACACGTCGCAGAGGTGGGGCGGGTGGGACTCGAACCCACGACCAAGGGATTATGAGTCGTCAAGTCACCCGCGCCGCCTTGCACCATCCGGCACTGTCCTGAGTGTTTCCCCAGCTCAGGATGGCGCTAGCAGTTTCGTGCTGCACTGCCTTGCACTCGGTAGCACCGCCACGTCGTTCCCATGACGTTCCCATCCGGCCAAGCCGCAGAGCATCCGCCAGTCCATCCCGCCGCCGAACAGCAAGTCGGCGGGCTTTCAAACTGCAGACCAGGGGAGAGCCTTTCCCAGGCAAAGCGGCTCCGGCTCCCACCAGCGTGGGCCGGAGCCGCATCCGGCCCTACGCAACCCCACCCCGACCCGTGAAGTGAATTGCCTCACTGGGCGTTTCGTCCCTGCTGCCGGGGTTCAGGGTCCGCGCCAGGTGGGAGTGGTCTTGGCCGGTGAGGCAGCAAGTCATGATGCCAATCATCGCAACGTGATCGAAGATGATAGTGACGTGTCCGTGGTCCGGGGTGGTGAGCTGGCCACCAGGCTGAAGGTCGTCCGCCGTTGTCCAGCGGTGGGTGGTGTCGTCCCAGCAGGGGTGGTGGGCGGTGGAGGTGAGCTTGATCTCCGTGCCTGGCGTGCCGTTCTTGTCGGTCTTGGCCAGGATGAGGTCGGTGAACCGGGAGTCGTCCGGGGTGACGATCTTGTCAGTGACTGGCTTCCCCGCTGTCTCGCCGGTTTGCGGATTCCCTGCTTCTACGGCGTCGCCTGGCCGGACCTCATCAATCGGCTTGGTACCGCCATCGGCCATCAGTACGAGAGGTCCAGCGGGAAGCTGTCGCACTTCTCGGCCGCCTTGGCTAGGCCAGAGTCCTTCCGCACGAAATGCCGGGCATCGTCTCCGGTCCGGGCCGCACGCGGCCGCCTCCAGCAGCACGACCTCGGGGCCAGCGGTCAGCCGTTCCAGTTCGACATCGACTCCGGGGAACAGAAGATCTTCGATCGAGCTGAGAGCCACGCGCGGGTCATCCTGTGGGGAAACAATCCTGGTGCATGCCGCTGACCTGGGATTTCACGGAACTCCGGTCAGAGCCGTTTTTTGTAGATCTACATCAACGGCCTAATCGATGAGAACCTTTGACTTCACGATGTCAGTCCCCAGCTTTGACCTCGACGGCCGCACGGATCTCCATCGTTCGCTTGGCCAGGTCCTCCGGCCGGCTCGCACCTGTCTCGTCGATGACGATGCCGACCGTTGTTCCGTCCGCCCACGCGCAGGTGGTCTGGGGCGCGTCCGGGTAAGGGAGCACAGCACAGTCGAGCGCGCCGCCGAGGGGGCCCGCCGGGTAGTCTTGCCGGTCGGCCACCGTCGCACCTCCGGGTACGTCGATCGTGCCGGACATTCCGGCAAAGTACTCGTCCAACTGTCCCCTGGCGTCTGAGAAGGTTCCAGTCTTCCCAGCGACTAGCAGGGTGCTCTTGCTCGACCCGATGGTGCCGTAGCTGGCCGCCGTCACCTCCCGGACCGGATTCGCCGAGGTGAGGTTCTTCTCCAAGTCGCCACGCATGACCTTCACGGCTTCATCATCCGGCATCCGCTGCTGGTCTCCGATCCGGTCCGCCAGCACGATCCGGTGCTTCGGCAGGGCTCCCGCCCCAGTCATAACGACCCAGGTGAGTGCGGTGAACAGGGCGACGACTACGGCGCCCGCGATCCAGGCCGTACGCGGCACCCTTCGGTACCAGGGAAGCGGAGCAACCGGCTCCAGAGTGTTGGCCCAAATCGCCTGGAGGCCGCTGGATCTTTCGGCGGGCTGCTCGGTTTCCATGTCTGCCATGTCATCCCGTTCACAAAGATAAACAGATCGCCATATGGTATCCGTGCAGCACACGGTCATGCTCACTGGAGTGGTATATCGACGAAGGAGCTCCTGAGCCACGGCCACATCGGTGTCACCGCCACCGTGTACGCCCACGTCCGGCTTCGCCTCCAGCACGCTCGGAAGGCCCCCCGAGGCCGACATCGAGCCTGACGACGGCGACGAATGACCACTTGGCGCGGCACCCGTCCGCTGACGTTGCCGTCAGCTACTGCCGTCAGACACCACGGAAGCCCCGCTAGCGAAAAATCCGGCGGGGCTTCCATCATTTACTTACGGTTTCTATTCAGTGGCCCTCTCGCGCAGCCTGCCAGCTATCAGCCCGCCTTAGCTCCAGCGCGCTCACCGAGGAGGCGCCGGCAACGTAGGCTAGCCATCGAAAGTTATGCGATGCGATCACTGGCTCACCATGAGTGTCAATCCATAGAGTGACCCGCCTGCCCGAGATGGCGCCTCCCCACCAAGCCCATGGGCGGCGTCCCGGATCGAATGAGAATAGCCACTCCTGCAAATCCCAAGGGCCCTCATTATGGGATTCTTGATACCTCTCGCTTCCGCACAGGGAAACAGCGTCAGCCAATCCCATTTCGCCTTCGCTGGCAGCGCACACCCGCACAAACCATTCCGGGATCGAATCCTCGCTTAGGTAGTCTTGGTCGAAAGTCACGGAGCCCGCCAGAGAGACAGCGGCTACGAGGACATCAACCACTCTACTGAGGTACGCCTGCGGCTCAAGCAGCTCATCTACCAGCACGTCGACTGCCCCGAGCGCGGCGGGAACCATATCGCTCAGTCCTCGGCCGCGCAGCCGAAGAAGCTCCATCTCTATTACTTCGGCGCTCACTCTCCGCCTCCTCCAAGGATCCGCCCAGAGCCCGGAATAATCATGCTTTCAAACTTATCGAGCATACTCCCGGGAATTCCATATAGCCCAGGCTCATCAGACTTCTGCACACTACTCTGGACGTATTGATTCCACTCGCGTTGAGATCCGCTCCAACCTCGCGGCTTGCGCTGGGGTGCCACAGATGAGGTCAGCTCATCGACGTAGGATTTCGGCAAATCGAAAGCGATGATCTCAGAATTTGCCCCTCGGTACGCGATGGAATGCCCTATGTCACCGGACAGATTCACATAGAGATAACCATCTCCATGCACCGAAACATTACCCGCCTCATCGACGGAAAGTCGCTGGCTGTCAGGGTGGCTGGTCTGCGTTCGGTAGCCAGTTGTTGTATCGCACTTGTCGTTATGGACGAGGATCGGCGTCGTCCCCGCGAGTACATAGTACGTGTGGCGCGGTGTCCGGCTCTAGCTGCTTCTTTGCTGGTCAGCGGCGTTTTGATGGTCCGTCGGGGTCCATGGTTGTGCCCTGGTGTGCGTGGTTGTTGCCGTCACTACTGCCGTCAGAGGTATAGACCACTTGATCACAATGGCGCCCGCGTGCTGCTCTCGGTGAGGTGCTGGCGCCCGGGGGTCTCACTTCCACTCACCGGGCTCGGCACGGAGGGTGGCGCGGGTGGTGCGCTCGTAGGTTGTGTGGCCGGTCTGGGCGCAGTGTGCGGCGATCCAGCGGGTCAGTTCCTCGGGGGTGTGCGTCTGGCCGGAGGCGGCTGCGCAGTCCTGCTCTTCTCCGGTGACGCAGACGGCCTCGAAGGTCAGAAGTGCCATCGGGTCTTCGACGGTGGTGACGGTGTATTCGCGGAACCGGTAGTGGGTGGTCGTGCCCATCAGTGCGCTCCCTGCTCGTCAGAGCCGTCGGCCTCGGCGGTGTCCGGCGGGGCGGGGATGCGCTGCCCGCGTGAGTCCGCGACCCTGAGTGCGTCCGACAGGGCCTCGGTCAGCCGGCACGCCAGCCACCGGTACTCGGCGTCCGTCAGCGCCCGCGCTCCGGGGGCCAGGACGCCCCGGGCGTGGTCCAGCAGTTCTTGGCCCATGGTGAGTTGGACGTCTTCGATGCCGTCGGCGAGCGTCGTCAGGTAGCCCCCGCCGTCGGTGCTCAAGTAGCAGGGGAGCCCGTCCGGGTTGGCCCACGGCAGCAGACGCAGTTCCTCCGCTGCGGGCTCCACCGTGCTCGTGTCGAACAGGCGTGTCGCCTCCTCGGCCATGCTGCGGTCCCTTCCTCGGTTTGGCTCTGTCGATTCAGGGTCTCGTTGGCCTGGACATCTCGGAGTAGCCAGCCTGTCTGCCCTGCTGTCTGCCAAGCTGGCCAGGTGGTAAGGGAATCGGTCGGGGAGCTGGTGCGGCGGCTGCGTCAGGCGCGGGGGTGGAGTCAGCAGCGGCTCGCTGACGCGCTGGCCCAGGCCGCTCCCGGGCGTGTCCCGCCGACGCGCAATGACGTGTCCCGCTGGGAGATCGGCACGCGGTTCCCGCGCGAGTGGCTGCCCTTCCTCGCCCAGGTGCTGGAGGTCCCCCGGGAGATGCTGGAGGCCGCCAAGGCCGTCCGCCCTCCCGAGCCCGCGCCTCGGGTGCTGACCGTCGCGGACTTCCTGCCCGAGGGCGACCCCCTGGCCCCGCTGAGTGCGCGTACCGGCCGGCGGATCGGCGCCGGGCAGGTCGCCGACCTGGCCCGGCGGGTTCACGGCCTGCGGCTGGCCGACGATGTGGTGTACGGGAAGGACTTGATCGCCCCCGCCCTGCGGGAACTGCGGGCGGCGGTCACGCTCTACCGCGAGGGCGCCCACACCGAGCAGGTGGGCCGCGAACTGCTAAGGGTGATTGGCGAATTGGCGCAGATCGCCGGTTGGGTCGCCTCCGATGCGGGCGAGCATGCCGAGGCGGAGCGGATCTACCGGCTCGGGATCAGTGCCGCCCGTGCCGCCGGGGACGGGGTGCTGTCGGGGAATGTGGCGGGCTCGCTGGCCTACCAGTGGAGCAACACCGGACGCCCCCGCGACGCGGTGGACCTTGCTGCTGCCGCCGTTGAGGAGGCCGGTCCCGGTGCTCCGGCGAAGGCCCGCGCGCTGTACTTGGACCGGGTGGCCTGGGCGCACACCCGCGCCGGCCAGGACCGCCCGGCGATGGCTGCCCTCGGGGAAGCCAGCGAGGCCCTCGCCCAGGACTCGGCCGGTACCGAGTCGCCCTCGTACCTGTACTGGATGGACGCCGGGGAACTGCAGGTCATGGAGGCCCGCGTCTACACCGAGCTGCACCGGCCGCTTCGCGCCGTTCCGCTGCTGACGGACGTCCTGGGTCGTTACGACGCCAGTCACGCGAGGGAGTTGGCGCTGTACCTATCATGGCTGGCCGTGGCCTACGCCGATGCGAACGAGCCCGAGGCGGCGGCGGGGACGGCTGGCAGGATGCTCGCCCTGGGGCAGAGCGGCAGTGAACGCACCACGGAGCGCACGCGGATCGTGCTGGACCGGCTGCGGGCGTTCCGCGACGTCCCTGAGGTCGCCGAGCTGCTGGCGTCCTGACCATCGCGACCGCACAGGGGGCCACCCGAACTGCTGCGGTCGGCGTCTCGGCGCACAGCGCGGCTCGTGCGTGGACGGGTCGGCGGGAATCTATGCTCCGTGCCGGAGGCGACGTTGGCCACCGCCTTCGGCGAGCCCAACGATAGAAGCGGGTCGGACCCCTGGCCGACCCGGTTGCCCGCGATCCGGCCGTAGGACGGTCGCAGGCGACAACTTGCTGTGCGGCGCGGGCAAGGAGTCCATAGCCCACAACTTGCTCCGACCTTGGGCGGTGCTGGGGTAAGCAGCGCTTGCCCCACAACTTGCTCCCATCGGGCACCAGTCGAGCCGCTCATGACCTGGCAGAAAGCTGACCGCCGACACCCATATGGACCTCGGGTTCTGCATCGACCCTGGGTCGGTCGGCGACGTCGGGCCACCTCCAGCGGGCGGGGCCCGCCTTGAACCTCGTAGAGAAAATCTGGACGCACAGCTCCAGCCCCTGACCGTCCAGCGGCCGACGGGTCAGCGGTCTCGCTCGGTGCCGTCCGCTTCGAGGGCCTCGACGCGGGCACGCAGAGCGGTGAGCTGATCAAGCGTCTCGGCCAGTGCCAGCTCCAGCGCCTCGACGCGCGCCGCCGTCCCGCCGACGGGCGTGGGCCCCGCCTCCCCGTCACCTGAGTCGCCGTCGGCGTCGGGGTGGGCGACGAAGGCACCCTTGCCGGGGCGTGAGATCGCGTAGCCGTCCTGCTTCAGCAGGGCCATGGCCTTCTGCACGGACAGGCTGGAGGCCCCGTACTCCGCCATCAGCACGGCCTGCGTCGGCAGCGCGTCCCCGTGGTTCAGCTCCCCGGAGCGGATCCGCTCCCGCAGGGCCTCGGCGATGACCTCGAACGTCAGCAACACCGTGCCGCCCGCCGGCCTGCGCCCCCGCCGCCCCACCGTCACCGCAGGTCACCCCGCTTTCTCTGCGCCTCTACCACCGAAATCCGGCCGGTCCAAAACGGAAGACCGGGGCCACAGTACTCGCGTCGCCACCGGCCACCGAAATAGATGAGGAGGGATGCACTTGAATGCGCGCTTGAAGCGATGCTACCTTCACGCACCGCTGGTGAACACCACCGCTGACCAGGCCAGACGTCCCCGGCCCACCATCCGCGCCCGCCGTCACGCGCACCGTGCCCACGTGCACCGATCACCCGGGTCGCCCCTCAATCGCCTCTCCTCTTCTCCCGACTCCTGCCGGAGGTCTGTCCCCATGCCCGCGCAGCTCCAACTCCCCACCCCCGCAACCACCTCCACTCCCGCCAGCACGGCGTTCGCCGCACCGACGCATGACAGGAAGGCCGACGCGTCCGCAAGTAGGGACTCGGCGCTGGAACGCCGGGCGCGGCTGACCGCCAGGCTCGCCAAGCTCGCCGCCGCCGGATACCTCGCACCCCTGGCCCGCCAGATCGGCTCACTGGGCGGCTGCGCCCGCCCGATCCGCATGACCGGACACCGCACCCGCCTGGACACCGCCACCGGCCAGATCCTCGACCACCTCGACACCCGCCACCTGCCCGCCGGCGAACTCCTGGTGCGCTGCGGCAACCGCCGCACCACCCGCTGCCCCGCCTGCTCCACCCTCTACCGCTACGACACCTACCAGCTCATCGCCGCCGGACTACGCGGCGGCAAGACCGTCCCGGCCACCGTCGCGACCCATCCCCGCGTCTTCGCCACCCTCACCGCCCCCGGCTTCGGACCCGTCCACAACCAACCCGGCACCACCCCCTGCACCTGCGGCACCCGCCATGGCGACAGCGACCCGCTCCTCGGCACGCCGCTGAACCCGCAGCGGTACGACTACACCGGCGCGGTGCTGTGGAACGCACACGCCCCCGCCCTGTGGGCCCGCTTCACCACCCACCTGCGCCGCGAGATCGCCCACGCCGCCGGACTCACCCAACGCACCCTGCGCCACCACGCCACGCTCTCCTACGCCAAGGTCGCCGAATACCAAAGCGCGGCCAGATCCACTTCCACACCGTCATCCGCATCGACGGACCCACCGGACCCGCCAGCACCCCACCCACCTGGGCCACCACAGACCTCCTCGACCACGCCGTCCGCGCCGCCGCCAAGCGCACCCGCGTCCACCACCAGCGCCCTTCAAGGACCGGACAACCGCAGCCCGCCGGACACACCCCCAGCCCCGCCCCCGGGGTTGGGGAGGCCGACCAGGCGCAGGCGCCGGAGCCCACGGCGTTCCGGTTCGGGCGGCAGATCGACGTCCGCGCGATCCGCAGCGCCGACTTCACCGGCGACGCCCCCGTCACCGACCGGCACGTCGCCGCCTACATCGCCAAGTACGCCACCAAGGGAGCCGAGACCACCACCGGCACTCTCGATCGCCGACTGCGCTTCCTGGCCGAACTCGCCCAGCACGACCTCACCGACCACGCCCGCCGCATGATCCACGCCGCCTGGCACCTCGGTGCCCGACCCGAGTATGCCCACCTACGTCTGCGCCAGTGGGCCCACATGCTCGGCTTCCGAGGCCACTTCTCCACCCGCACCCGCCACTACTCCACCACCCTCACCCACCTCCGAGCCGAACGCACCACCTGGCGCACCCGCCAACCCGAAACCGCTGCCCCGACACCGACCGACCCGGCAACGGTCGACCGGCACGCCGGGCTGCCGATCGGTGGGGGCCGGTCGGTCACTGACCGGCCCGGTGACCGCGATGACCTGATCGCCGGTCACACCGACCTCGGCCCCTGTCGCCGCGCCGGTCACCGCGCGAAGGACGGGCGGCGCGGCGGCGCGGACACGACGCTGGTGATCTCGCACTGGCAGTACGCCGGAACCGGCCTCCTGCCCGAACTCGCCCACCTCGCAGACCTCCTGGCCACCCCACCACGCCCTCGGCCCAAGCAACCGACCCGCCCAAGGCACGCACAGCGCTCCGGTGACCGGGCCGGTCACTCCACCGACCCGCTGACCACCCCCGTCCAGACGGGGGCGATCGCGTGACCACCGACGCCGAACTCCTCACCGTTCCCGAGGTCATGGCACGCCTGAAGATCAGCCGCTCCACCGTCTACGACCTCATCCGCACCCGGCGACTGGCCTCGATCACCATCGGCCGCGCCCGCCGCATCCCTGCCCATGCTCTGACCGCCCTCGTCCACCACCACCTCGAAGAGGCAGCCTGATGACCACCCCCGACACCAACCCCACCCCCAGCACCGGCTCGCGCAGGGTCCGCGCCAACGGCGACGGCACCGTCTACGAGCGTAAGGACGGACGCTGGGAAGCCGCCGGCTACGTCCTCGCCACAGGCGACACCCGCAAGCGCGTCCGCGTCTATGGCACCACCCGCAAAGACGCCCTGGCCAAGCTCACCGAGAAGATCGCCACCAGCAACCGCGGCATACCCGCCCCCTCCGCGCAGGGCAGCGTCGCAGCGTTCCTCACCTACTGGCTGGAGACCGTCGCCGTCCACCGACTCCGTGAGAACACCCACACCCGCTACACCGCCTGCACCCGGCTCTACCTCATCCCCGGCCTGGGCCGGAAGAAGCTCGCCAAGCTCACCGCCAAGGACGTCCGCACCTGGCTCGACCGACTCCGCACCACCTGCCAGTGCTGCTCACGTGGCCTCGACACCGCCCGCGAACAGCCACAGTGCTGCGCCATCGGAAAGTGCTGCTCCAAGCGGCTGTCCCCGCTGACGCTGGCCTACGTCCACTCCGTGCTCAAGTCCGCCCTGGAGCACGCCGTCCGGGAGGAGGAGATCCCTCGCAACGTCGCCCGCAACGTCCGCATGGGCACACCCCGCCCTCGCCGCTTCGAACCCCTCACCACCGAGGAGGCCCGCGCGTTCCTCGCCGCCACCCACGGCCACCGTCTGCACGCGCTGTTCGAACTCGCTCTGCGCACCGGGCTCCGCAAGGGCGAACTCCTCGGCCTGCGCTGGGAAGACCTCGACCTGGCCGGCGGCACCGCAAGCATCCGCCGCACCCTCCAGCGCACCAACACCGGCGGCCTGACCGCTCTGCCGACCAAGACTCAGAGCTCCGAACGGCGCATCGCCCTACCCACGCCGTGCCTGCACTCACTTGAACAGCACCGCGAACGGCAGCGCCAGGAGCGCGAAGCGGCGGGTGCCTGCTGGAAGGACAGCGGCTACATCTTCACCCGGCCCGACGGTGCCCCGATCGAGGGAGCCACCCTCACCCGGCACTTCAACGCTCTGCTCCGCCGGGCCAGGCTCCGCCGCATCCGCTTGGTGAGTCGGCCCGGGGCGCGGTGCCGGGATTGCTCCCGGTCCGTTTCCCCGGACCGCTCTCCGAACCCGGCGTGCGATTCTCACCGCACCGGG